>JBDRBI010000049.1:0-15789 GCA_043822885.1 Candidatus Omnitrophota bacterium | reverse complement strand
GATACTTCGTTACCATAACTACGTGGTATTGTACCCTGTATACGCTATGACTTGATTTCCTTACTTCCATTTAATTAGTGTACCACAGTATCGCTTCGCCCATTCACCCCCGGGCATGCCCGGGGAGCCCTGGGGGCCGTTGGGTGAATGATAACAGTTAAAAAGTTTAAAGGTTTAAAGTTAAAAGTCTAAGATATTCAAAATAGTCACCAGTCACCTAGTCACCAGTCAACAGAATGTAGTGCGGGTTTTAACCCGCAAATAAAGTCACTTCCAGCTCATAACTCCTAACTCTGAACTAAATAGCACATCAGTCAATCTACCGGTGACCTGGTGACTAGGTGACTGGTAACTGGTGACTAGGTGACTTGGTGACTGCCTGCCCCGGCCATATGCTCTAAAGAAGGCAGCCGGGGGTGACTAGTACTATGATCTAATCCGAGAAAACTTCTATTTCATCCAATATTCACGGTCGTTCAGAGCGGAGTTTTTTAATGGAGTGATCTTTTTATTGATCCCGAGGATATATCCTGTTCCGTAAAAATTTCTTACCCAATAAGCGGCTTCTTTCCAGAAATAGTACGTTACATATTCCCATAACGGGGGAGATACTTTTCGTATTTCATATGTCACATAGTCATTATTGACCATAACTCTCACATAATGCAGATATCCGCCGTCAGCTTCCGGCATCTCGATAAGCATACCCCCGCCGCCTGTAACAATATATTCCACATTATCGAATTTTTCAGATTTGAACATATGCTTATGCCCCGAAAAAACCATATCCACGTTGTACTGACCGCATAGCTTTCTGAATCTATACGCCCAGGGGATGTTATCCATATTATACCATTCCTGCTGATACGGATCGAAAGGAGGTTTATGCAAGGTTACAAAGATATGGTCATACTCTTGTCCTTCTTTTAATTTTTCTTCCAGCCAAGAAAACTGCTCGTCCGTAAGCTGCCCCTCTTCATTGTCTAAAATAATAAAAAATGAATTTCGATTCGTAAAAGTAAAGTCCTTATCTCCCTGAAATCTATCAAAAAGATCTCTTGCATCATGATTTCCGATAGCGGCAACCACCGGGAACTTGATCAGACTCGCGATCTTTTGATAACTTTCAAAGTGCTCTTTCTTGCCGTTTAGAGTAATATCTCCCACATTAAGAACAAAATCCATCGGAACTTTCTGAAAGCGATCTTCCCTGTTGATATGCCATATTTCCTTTAATGTAGCGGCATCATTGAAAATAAGACCCGAATGATTGTCGCCAAGGACTATGAAGGAAAAATACGATCCTTTATTGTTTTCCAGCTCTTTTATGACCTCTTCATTCTTCTTTATTTCCTCGGGTGTTTTCATTAGCCAGAATCGCACCATCGGCAGAAACGAGTACACTAAAAGTACGATAGATATCCAAAACAGCACTTTTTTAAGACTGATCCTCTGCAACATCGTTCTTCCTTTTATTTTTCTATGCTATTAAAAACCCTGGTTATCGGTTTATCTCCAGTATCTCATATTTCAATGTTCCCGCCGGAACCGTAACGTCCACGATATCTCCGACCTTATGCCCCAAGAGAGCTTTTCCTACCGGCGAAGTGACAGATATTTTATCCTCATCAAAATCGGATTCCTCTTCAGAAACAAGCATATATGTACATTGGTCCCCGCTGTTTTTTTCCCTGACTTTTATGGTGGCTCCCAAAAGAGCTTCGTCTTTAGCTATCGCTTCGTTATCAACGATCCTCGCTTTCATCAAAACACCTTCGATATGAGCCACTTTTTTTTCGTTCATCGCCTGCATTTCTTTTGCCGCATCATATTCGGCATTTTCGCTAAGATCTCCATGCGCTCTGGCTTCAGCCAAGGCTTTGGCTATTTCTCTGCGTTTTGCGCCCTTTAAATGCTCGAGCTCTTTACATATCTTGTCCCGGCCGTCACGTGTTAGATTGATATAATCACTTGCCATATAGTTCCTCCTACGGATAGATAGATTATACGGAAATCCTACAATAATACAAATAAAATTCTAGGGTTTAGCGTTTAGCGTTCAGGGTTTAGTATAAGAGGGCTTGTCCTCTTTTTCTATGCCCTATGTCCCATGCTCTGTGCCGTATTTTTCGCTCCTTTGCTCTCTGTTAAATACAAAAAAGCTAGAATAGCTATCTTGCTTTTTAGTTTTTTACCATTAAACTTAAGTATAGAAACGGAACTATCAGCTCTTTGTAAAGATAAGTATCAATCGATAATGGCCGTGAACCACACAGGGTTCACGGCCGTATACCCTCGTGGTATATGGCAAACTATTAGGAGTTTTATCACTCCTCCTTGTGTCTTAACTAACATGCACAAGGCGAAAGAATAGGACCGCAAAGTCTTGAACCTAATTCCTTAAAAGTGGATATGGTTGTCGGACTGCCGAAATTGAACAGGAAGACGTCATTTCTCTTGTCTCCTATTCCAAATGGTTTGCACAACATGAAAGTTCGGGAAGGGAGACAAATGAACGTTTTTCTTAAAAAACATTACCTTCAAACATTAAGCATTTTTTTGATCTTCGCATTTTTTCTGTCCATGACCCCCGCGGATGTTTATTCCCAAATGGGCCTTTTAGCTCCGCAGAAAGGCATGTGCTATGTCACTTGGGATAAAGACCGTTTTGCTTCACAATATTCCGACGAATCATTGAAAAAATTATCATCAATGGGAGTAGAATATATTTCAGTCTGTCTTACTCAGTATCAGGACAGATTTGATTCAACCGAGATCAAGGCCACAAAAAGAACTCCGAGCAAAAAAAGCGTTAAGCACGTTATCAATACTATCCATTCTCTCGGCATGCGCACAATGTTAAAACCTCATATAGACCTTATAGACAAAGGCGACGGAACTTACTGGAGAGCCGATATCGGATCGGCTTCCGAGAAAGGCTGGGCCGAATGGTTTTCGGAATACAGAAAATTCATTCTTTCTTACGCCCGTATGGCCGAGAAAATGAACGTTGAGATATTCTGCGTCGGAACAGAGCTTTCTTTTGCCTCACAAAGGCTTTCCGAATGGAAAGAAATTATCTCTGAAATAAGAAAAATATATTCCGGCAAGCTTGTGTATGCGGCTAATTGGGACAATTTCAAGAACATAGGTTTCTGGGAAGACCTGGACTATGTGGGGATCGATGCTTATTTCCCTCTATCCTATGTGAGTGATCCTTCACTGGAAGATCTGAAAAACGGATGGAAAAAATGGAAATATGATATTGAAACTTGGCAAACAGAGATCGGCAAACCCGTTCTTTTTACGGAAATAGGATACGCGAGTACACCCGAAGCCCCCTACTTTCCCTGGAAAAGCGGATCTTATGGAAACGCCGATGCTAATATACAAGCTTTGTGCTATAAGGCATTTTTTGAAACAATATGGAATGAACCTTGGTTTGCCGGTGTATATTGGTGGAAATGGGATACCAATGTAAACGCCGGAGGTAAATACAACCGTCAATTTACCCCGCAAAATAAACCCGCGCAGGAGATACTAGCCGCCAATTATAAAGGCCTATCCGAAAGCAATGTTTATGCTATGGTAGATTAAGAGGAGAGAAGCGAGAACAAATCACCCCCTCGACTTCGCTCGGGACAGGCTAGTCACCAGTTACCAGTCACCAGGTCACCAGTAGATTGACTGATGTGCTGTTGAGTTCGGAGTTTCTAGGGTATAGCGTTTAGCGTTTCCGCCAGAGGCGGACCAGCCTCAGGCTGGCAGAGTTTTGTCTTTTGGATTTTGTCTCCTGGATTTCTACCTTCTATCTTTAATTTCTCGCTTCAATTAACTGGTGACTAGGTGACTGGTGACCTGGTGACTATTTTACAGACCTTAGACTGTTTAACTATGTACTGCGCGCTATATCCTACAACAATTCCGCGGCTAGGGATGCTAACGAACTTCTTTCGCTTTTCTCAAGGGTCATATGTCCGAACATCTTCTGCCCTTTCATCTTTTCAACGCAATAAGTCAAACCATTGCTGGACGAATCCAAATATGGATTATCTATTTGGTAGGGATCTCCCGTAAGCACCATCTTAGTGTGATTCCCGGCTCTGCTTATAACGGTTTTTACTTCATGCGGAGTAAGGTTTTGCGCTTCGTCTATGATTATAAAACGATTGGGAATGCTTCTTCCCCTCATAAAAGTCATAGCTTCCAGCTCTATTATTTCATCTCTCATATACTTCTCTATGCTGGCCTTTGTTTTACCTTTGGACTCTTTGTCTTTCTTCTCCGCGTTGATTATATATTCCAGATTATCAAATATGGGTCCCATCCAGTTCTCAAGTTTTTCTTCCTTTGTCCCCGGTAAATACCCTATATCTCTTCCTAGAGGCATCACAGGTCTTGATATAAGCATGCCCCCGTAAGAATTATCTTTCACGACCTTTTGAAGCCCCGCGGCAATGGCAAGTAAGGTCTTTCCTGTTCCCGCCTGACCCACCAGTGTCACTAAACTCACGTCATTATTCAATAAAAGTTCCATAGCCATCGCTTGTTCTTTATTTCTCGGATGTATAGACATAACCTGCGCCTTATTGAATATCAGAGGCATAAGAATATCAAAGTCTTCTTTGTATCTGGCTATCGCGGTATGTTTAGAATTGCTTTTGTCAGCTAATAAGGCGAACTCATTAGGGAAAAATTTTTCTCCTTTTGCCTTGAATTCTTTTGTTTTATAGAACAGGTCTATATCCTCTGTATTCACTTGCACGGGATGCCATCCCCTATACAACCTGTCAAAATCCACTTTTTGCTTTTCAAAATCTACGCTCTGTATTCCTATAGCATCCGCTTTTATTCTCGCGTTTATGTCTTTTGACACAAAAATAACCTGCTCTCCTCTTTCCTTGAAGTCGTACGCCGTCAGCAGTATCCTGTTATCTATAAGTGATTCCGATAATCCTAATTTTGCCGCTCTCGCCTTATCTACCCCGATAACTATCTTTAAAATACCTCCGTTTTCCAAAGGGTACCCTTCGCCCGGTTTTCCCTCTTGACGAAGTTCATCCAGCATACGTATCGCGATCCTGGCGTTACGCCCGTTCTCGTCATGGCTTCTTTTGAACCTGTCCAGTTCTTCCAGAACCTCTATCGGCAAAACAACGACATTGTCCGCAAAAGATATAAGGGAATTGGGGTTGTGCAGAATAACATTAGTGTCTAATACAAATATTTTTTTCAATTTCCTACTCCTCTCCTTTATAGAACACGTTTAACTAAAGCAGCTGTCCGCCTGCCCAGTTCCAGACATTGTTTTTCGGCTCTCGGATCCGGCGCTCCGATACTGACCGCTCCGTAATGATCTCCTACATGATTTCCCTGCACGATCATTCCGTGTATTAACATGGCGTTCAGTATATCGTTTATAGTGGTCTCATTTCCTCCTCCGATATTGGCCGCGGAAGAAAAAGCCGCGCCTACTTTACCTGAAAGCTTACCATGAAAACTCACCGAGTCGTCAAAAAACTTTTTTATCTGATATGCCATAGATCCGTAATATGTCGGTGACCCGACGATCAGCGCGTCATATTCTAACGCGGTTTCCGTCAAAAAGTCCGCTATGTCGAACAGGTCTACCTGTACATCCTTTACTTCTTTCGCTCCCTTAACTACGAGCTCCGCCATTTTTTTTGTATTTCCGCTTCGGGAATAATATATTACGGCTATTTTCTTCATTATCACAACCTCCGCTTTGATCTGCTCGATCCTACCACACTCACACCAACGGTTACATCGCGTCTTTATCCTGAACGAGGTTAATATACGAATTGAAGTTCATCTGGCCGTTGATATCTTTTTCTAAACCCGCTATTCTTTCCGAAAGATACGGATGGCTTTTGTTGAAAAAATATTTCATCCTCTTGCCTTCTTTTCGTAATCCTCTTAATTTTTCCAGCGCGCCGATCGCGCCCATAGGATCATATCCGGTTCTTTCCATATATTTCACGGACAATTCGTCCGCTTGTCTCTCATCTTGCCGCGAATACTCGGCCATCAGCTGATTAACAGCGGAACCGAGGTAAACGGCCGAGTTATCCTCGGTTTTCAGTTGAGATCCTAAAAGCATAAGAGCCGTTACTCCTAAGCTCCCTTGCAATCTCTTTATAGAATGCTTAGCCTCCACGTGTGCCATTTCATGAGCCAAGACTCCGGCTATTTCATCGTCCGTATCAAGAACTTCTACAAGGTCGGAAAAAATATAGACATATCCTCCCGGCGCGGCAAACGCGTTGTAAGTGTCCTTTTTTTCTCCTTTTAATACCGTAAAACGATATACGATATCGTTCCTGTCTGCCCCCGAGGATAGCTTTTCTCCTATACCTCTGATCCTTTCCTGCATAAGAGGGTCTACCGGAAGCTTGAATGTTTTCAGGACTTTTTCATTTATTTGCCGTCCCATATTCCTTTCTTTAGCGGCGGGGATAAAAATGATCTCTTCTTCATCGGTAGCGGGATTTACCGAAACGATACCTCCGGTTAAAAAGGGCGACATTAAAAGAATGATCACAAAAATCAACTCTATTCTTTTTCTGTTTCTCATGCTCTCCATTATAATGGAAACCCTATCACCTGGCAACCAGCAACTAGTGACTAGTCACCCCCTTCGGGGGCAGGCAGGTCACCAGTCTTAAGGTCCAGATTAGACCATAGACTATAGACCATTGACCACAAACTTATTAACTCAATAGAGTATCAGTCGATCTAAACCTTTTAACCTTTTAACCTTTTAACCTTTTAAACCTTTAAACTGTTTCCAGCATCAGTCAATCACTCCGAACTCGAACTCGTAACTCTGAACTTTCACGGCCGTATACCGCGCAGGATATACGGCCGTGAACCCTGTGAGGTTCACGTCTTCTACCTTCTAAATATTTCGTCTGTCCTGTCATTGCGAACGTAGTGAAGCAATCTGTTTCATATGCTAATTGGCGAGATTGCTTCGGTCGCTTACGCTCCCTCGCAATGACAAAGAACGCGTTCTTTTCGTCCGGTACGGGTCTATTGTCTATGGTCATTGGTCTATAGTCTGATCAGACCTTAGACTTTCGACTTTAGACCTTTAGACTAACTATGCCCTATGCTCTATACAAAAAAAGCCCGCCTATTGATCAAGCGGGCTTCAAAACTTTAAGTTTATTTCGGTTTAATCTTCGGGATACCAAAATGTCGCTAACTGCCATACTCCACCGACAAATCTGGCAATACCTCTGCCTACATCATCATTTGTCGCGCTGGTGCAGTCTGTAAAAGCAGGAGAACCCTTAGTTTTGGTCTCGTTCATGCAATCCGAAACCTCCATATCTCCGTACACAACGTTATCCAACCCTTTACCTATTTTTTGCAAGGGTTTATTAGTCGACGCAAATGTACAAACATTACCCATTATCGTTAAAATAACCAAGAGTATCAGGACCTTTTTCATATACACCCCCTTTTCACCTTTTCGTGAAGTATATCCCATATAAGCATTATTGTCAAGTTTACGAACCAATAAAAAACGCCTGATCCTCTCCGGCCTCCATAAAAGGCTTTAGGCCGACCAAGTGATCTCACCCCCTCTTAAACGATACCAAGAAAGCTCAAACCGGCTATTGTCTTTGAATCGGTTATACGGCCCTTTCTGAAAAGTTCTTTTATTCTCTTTTTATCCAAAAGGGTTACTTTTATAACCTCATCTTTTTCCTTGTTAGTCTTTTTCTTTTCAAAACAATCAGCTCTAAATATATGTATTTTTTCATCGCAAAAACCCGGAGTAGTGTAAATAAAACCCACTTTTTTTATGTTCTTTCCCGTATATCCCGTTTCCTCCAAAAGCTCCCGTTTCGCGCAGGAATATGGGGTCTCCTTACTGTCTAACTTTCCCGCCGGAAGCTCCCATATGTACTTGCCGATAACTCCTCTGTACTGCCTCAAGAATAATATCTTGTTCCCGACGAAGGGCACGATCAATGCCGCGCCGGGATGTTCGACCTCTTCAAAATAGCCCGTCTTCCCCTGAGGGAGTTTTTTTCGTGAAGTATAGACTTTTAAAAGCCGACCGCTAAATACCGTCTTCTTATAAGTTCTCATTACAGCTCCTTTTGTGTTCCTAATATATTCTACCACATCCGATGAGATTGCAAGCTTTAATGGGGGTCCCCCCAGTTAAAAAAAAGCCTTACTTTTTCAAGTAAGGCTTTTTTTTATATTCAAGCTCTGGGCTATTATTTCTTTATGTATTCAAGGACGGCTTCGTCTTTTTTCTTTTCCCACTTTTCTTTAAATGCGGCTTTATTCTTTGTTTTCAATTCGGGCGTTACGGTATAAGTATCCTTAAATGCCAGACGTTGAGAAACCTTTCCTGTTTCACTGTCCTCAACAGGGACAACCCTAAATAAAAGAGCGGAAAAGACCATGAACACCGCGGCGCATACCGCTGTATATCTCTTCATGCGATAGGACCATTGTGATATTGTTTTACATTTCATTTCAACACCGAAGTCTATTTCGCCTTTTAAATAATCACCGGCGATATTGCTTGCGTCTTCGGAATCAGCAGCATCACAGATGATCTCTATAACTGTTCTGTATTTCATTCCTTTCTCCCGATAAGTACTAACTATATTTAATTCTTACTTTCCAGTGATTTACATGAACAAGTTTACCGTAAGTAGCATAATATGTCAACTTACTTTTTGAAATACTAACTTTTGGTAGTAGTTTAGCTTGCGTAAGTTGCATAGCGCAAAGAGCATGGCGCATGGCATCATAAAAATAAAAGCCATTACGACATTACGTCCTTGATCAGTCTCTCGGGATCAGAATAACGGAGGAGCACAACGGTCAATATGCCATGCTCTGTGCCCTATGCGCTATGCGACTTACGCAAGCTAAGCTATTACTATTACGGCTAAAGACTGTCATCGCTCTAAGGGGGGCTTTTCTGCCAAGGAGAGAAGCTTCAACATCTCCTCATGGATCTTTCCGTTGGTCGCAACGATCTCCGGCTCAAAAATATCAAAAAGTTGACCGTCAAATTTCGTAACAATTCCTCCGGCCTCAGTTACCATCAAATGTCCCGCGGCGGTGTCCCACGGAGAAAGATAGCTTTCCCAAAATCCATCAAATCTTCCGCAAGCCACATAACAAAGATCGATCGCCGCTGAACCCGGTCTTCTAACCGCTTGGGCGTTCCGCAGCATGATCTTAAAATTCTCAATATTAGCTTCTTTTTTCTCTACATCATAAGCAAATCCTGTAGCTACAAGAGCGCCCTGGACTTTTTCTTCTTTCGATACGCGCATAGGAACACCGTTAAGTGTTGCTCCTTTCCCTTTCTCCGCGGCAAACAGTTCTTTTCTTGTGGGATCGTAAACTACCCCGAGCTTAACCTCTCCTCCGACAGATACTCCTATAGAAACACAAAAAACCGGGAACCCATGCGCAAAATTCGTAGTCCCGTCTATAGGGTCTATGATCCACTTTGTTTTATTTTCCCCCTTGCTCTCCCCGCCCTCTTCGGCAAGTAAAGAATGAGATGGGAATCTTTCCCTTATCATGCCTGTTATTATTCTTTCCGACTCTTTATCCGCATCCGTGACCAGATCGCTTATGCCGCCTTTATGCCCTATCTCTTTAAGTTTACCCATACGACTGACAACATATTCTCCGGCCTTCTTGGCGGCTTCAACCGCGCACTCCATCATTTTTCCGTTATCTTCCATGTCACCCTCTCTCTTCCGTCATTGCAAGTCCTGTATCCTTATTCTATAAAATGAGATCTCAAGACGAGGAATATTCTGCGCGCCTCACAAAATTTCTCTGTTATTTTCCTGTTTCAGGAGTAGAAAAACAAGGAAGTGTAAATTATTTTTGTCCTTGCTAGGCGAGAAATTTTATTCTGTGCTCGAACACCCCTCGTCTTTTTCTCTTTTAAAACTATTTTCGTTATACGCTCTGGCAATTAGAAACTTCTTTATCTTCTCGCTTCTGTTTTTTTCAAACTTTGTAATAGTTCAGTTGTGCAAGACAGAATCGTCTCAAACTGTCATTGCGAGGGTGCTTTAGCGCCCAAAGCAATCTATTCTAAAATCATAGAGATTGCTTCGCTTCGCTCGCAATGACGCAGGCTGCAGTATTTTATTACTGAAAACAACTGAACTATTACCAAACTTTCGGCTTTTGACCTTCTGCCCGTTCATCTCCAATTTGCGCATCAGTCAATCTACTGGTGACCTGCTTGTCCCGCCTGTCCCGAGCGAAGTCGAGGGGAGCGAAGCCGAGGGGGTGACTAGGTGACTGGTGACAAGTTACTTTTTCGCTTATCTGTCTTCCCGCTTCCCAGCGGGCATTTCCCGCACATCGGATCATTCTTTTTACAAAAATTTTTTGCCGTTTCGACTAAAAGAGCGTGGAACTGATTCATCTTTTTTATTTTTCTCGGAAATTCCTTATGCACCAAACACTGCACATCATCATAAGAAGCGCCATCTTTTATAAGACCATGCCTTCCGAATATCCTTTTAGTGTAGGCATCCACGACAAATACAGGTTTTCCTAAAGCGTATAGAAGTATAGAATCCGCGGTCTCGGGCCCCACTCCGTTGACCTCTAGCAGCATTTCCCTTAATTTATGGGTTTTTTTCTTTTTTAAACCGGCTGCGTCCCCTGAAGATTCTTTAATGAGGAATTCGCTTATTGATTTAAGCCTCTCTGCCTTTATCCTGTGGAATCCGGAAGAACGGATCGTTTCCGACAATTTAACGAGCTCGGTCCTTTTGATCTTGAAGGGATCCATCAGCCTTTTTCTTTTAAGGCTGTCTATCGCTTTTTCGACATTCTTCCAGGAAGTGTTCTGTGTGAGTACAGCGCCGACCATTACTTCAAAATCAGATCCGGCCGGCCACCATTTGAGATCCCCAAAATGTTCTTCCAAAAGATCATATATTCGCTTCAGTTTAGCAGTTACCCTAGTTGCCTTTGCTCTTAAGTTCATAAAAATAAAAATCCGGGGACATCCTTCGACAACGGGTTATACCCCAAAAGGAAGGGTGTCCCCGCCTCGACTAAAAATGTCTAACCTGGTTAAAAAGCTGCCAGGTTATTATAAGATCAAATCATTTACCTGGCACGATTAACCAGGTTAGAAAACTTTGTGACTATTTTCCAGACCTTTCAACCTTTAAACCGTTCACCATCAACCTTTCAAGTCCGCCAAAGCTTCCTGCGCTTGCTTTCTTACCGCGGTAGATTCCGCTTCCAACATATCCGTCAGAACTGCCTTATTCTCACCCTTACCCATTTTTCCGATAGCATATATCGCCGCCATTTTTACGATCATATGCTCACTATTAAGATTCGCTTTAGCTATCTCCAGAACTTTCCCGCTTTTTATGTCGGTTAAACCCCTTATACCTTTAGCAATAACATCGGGATAAATGCTCTCTGTGATCGAGACCAAAGCCGCTTCTCTATCCCCTTCTTTGATCGTTCCGATCTCTTCTACGGCCAGTCCCCTTATCTCCGGAGACGGGTCGGATACAAGCCACACCAAAGGCTCAAGACAATCGGCTGTGGCGATATTCCCAAAAGCTCTTGCCAACTCTAAGCGCACTTCAGGGTCCATATCTCTTACCATTTGCGAAAGGTACGGCACCGCTTCTTTGGATCTCAATTCTCCTAAAGCTACCACGGCAAATTTTCGTATTCTGGGATCATAATCCCCTAAGGCGCTTATGAACACATCTGTATCTTTTGCCCTGGCCATGCTCGCCATCGCTCTTATCGCGTTGAACCTCACATTCGGGTAAAAATCGCCCAGAAGTTTTCTCAAAGCATCGACTGATGAATCTTTTTTCCCTATGATACCCAATGTTTTCGCCGCTTCCTGCCTCACCATATGATTGGGGTCTTTCAGCAAAATAGCGACATCATCTTCCGCTCTTTCATCTTTTACGCTCGCGATAATACGTAAAGCGGCTACGCGGGCGTGATCTTTTCCTTTTTCTTTCAATATCGGCAGGACATATTCCGTTACTTCCGTGCCGTAACTTGAAAGCTTCCTCTGAGCTCCGACCCTTTCCTGCCGGTCATACAACTGTTCCGCAATCCTCTTCATCCTGTAGTTGACCCTTACTCCTATTTCCTCGGCACACACAAAAGTTCCGCTTGCAAACATCATTATAACTATCGTTACTAAGAGCCTCTTTTTTAACATCTTTCCTCCCTAACCCTGCTTTCCCGCGAGGTTATTTCTTTTTCGCTCCTTTTTTGCCTTTTTTCTCGGCATCTGTGAGCTTATTTTTTACCTTTTCTTTTTCGGAATCTATCTCTAAAATGCTTTTTTTGTACTTATCGAGAGCTAAAAGATCAAGATCCCCCTTGACCAGCCTTTCCGCGACAAACTTTCCTATTTCATGATATAGTTTTTCTTTCTGAAGATTCTTCATCTGCAGTTCCACGTGGACCTGCGCGATCTTGTACATCTTCGCTACGTCCTTTTCGGCCGCTTTTAAAGCTTTTGCCAGCTGCTCCCCTGTCCTTTTTACCATCGGCTGATACTTCTTTACCATTTTATCGATATCTTTTTTCTCCATTACTTTCCCCCCTTCTTATTTATTGACTCTTCTATGTTTTAAAAAAAATCTTCTTTACTAAAACGGGCCTTACATATACCTCTTTTTGAAGACTCGATAAATCTTATTAAATGTTCGATCTCTTCGGAATTTTCTCTTTCTTTTATTTTGGCGATGGCTTCGGCCTGGGATAGATCGGAAACATAAAGATCCTTATACGCTTCTTTTATTTCACGTATAATGTCACGGCTAAAACCCGCTCTTCTAAGCCCTACCAGATTGACCCCCCGGATCACGGACGGCCCCCTGACGATCATGAACGGGGGAACATCTTTATTTACCCCGGTAAATCCGCCTATCATGGCATATTTCCCGATACGGCAAAACTGATGAAAGACAACATTGCCCGAGATGAAAGCTCCCTTTTCCACTTTTACGTATCCCGCCAAAAGCGCGCCGTTAGCGATTATTACGTCATTTTCTATTTCACAATTATGCCCTACATGCGACTGCACCATAAGAAAATTATTATCACCTATGACCGTCTCAGACCCTTCTTCTGTTCCCCGATGTATGGTAACATTTTCTCTTATAACATTGTTCTTACCGATCTTTGTACGCGTAGGCGCCCCTTTGTAGGAAAGATCCTGCGGCTGATTACCTATGACCGCTCCCTGATGCACTACTGTGTTCTCTCCTATCTCCGTACCTTTATGTATGTACGCGTTAGCCATTATTTTTACACCGGCAAAAAGACGTACTCCTTCTTCTATAACGGCTCCCGGCCCTATCTCGACCGACGGGTCTAACTCGGCTCCCGCGGACACGACGGCTGAACTTGCTATTGTCATTTATTAGGCCCTCTCTTTCCTTCAAGCTGCGCTACAAGATCGTTTATTACACCCGCGATCGGCGCAAGATCGTGATCTCTGTTTATCTTCAGCCTAACGGAATAATCCCCTTCGTCTATAAGTTTTATATCCTCTTCCAATCTCTCAAGCGGAGCTATGAATCTAAAAGACAGGACTACCGCCCAGGTTAACAGAACGAAGAAAACTATCGGAAGGCCTATCGCCAGAATAACGTTAATACTCTGTATTACCGGCACTATATCCCTCGCTATCATATCGGGAAGCGCGAGTCTTTCGGCCATGACCGTAAAGATGAAATAGTACAGACATCCTCCCACGACGACCGTAGGTATTATCATTGAAAGGATCAGGATAAAAAGGTACTTCGATTGTAACGATCGGTTTAAATATCTGATGGATTCTCCTTTCGTTCTTTTCCCAAATAACCGACGGTTATGTCCGTATATCCCGCGACTGCCCGGGAAGAAGTGCTGTCGGAATCGGTCATAAAGGATATTGCCATTACGTCTTTTTCTAATTCCTCTCCGAAAAGCATAAGATAATCTTTTCCGATATCCCTGTTCTCGGATTTCCAAATTCCGGCGTCTCCGGATTCCAGAACTATTGTCTTTACGTTTTTCGTATAAGGACTTTGCGCTACCGTCCCCTTATCAACATCCCGCGTCCACACGTACTGGATGGCGCGGGCTTTGGGAAGAAAATTCGCTTTAAATACGACGTAGACCTGCGCCGCAAAATCGAACTGGCTCTTTTTCTTTAGATTGTCCTCTTTTACCGTTGTCGGAAATTCCTCTATACGCCACTTCCAGCTCAAAAAAGGATTTCTGGCTCGAAAAAGCCGTATTTTATGAAAAAGCGCGGAAGCGGAATCTTCGCTTACGGCCTTCATGTAGGTAAGGCCGTCCTGCTCTTCTAATGAATATTCCGTTCCTTTTTCAGAAAGTATTTTCTCATCCCATCCGGCTATGTCGCTTTTATCCGAAAACGGGAAACTTTCAACGATCTCATGTTTTTCCGAAGGCGCCGGTTTTTTCGAAAAATATAAAAAATATGATCCGAAAATAAGCAATATGATGGCCACGGCAAAAAGGTAAAATCTGAAGGGCATCTTACCTTGTCTCTTCACTTAATTTTCCTTTCTCTATATTTTGAGATTTTCCGCCCAGTCGCCTATGATCGGCATCTTCCATTTTTTACCCATAAGGACCTGAACTATAGCTACAAGTGAAAGCATCCCGCAAATAAGCATTCCCAGGGTATAAATTATGCCTCCAAAGATAGGAAGGACACTTACTATCCAAATACCGACTTCAAGAATAAAGAGCATTAGCCCCTGACGAGCATGAAACTTAATGAATTCGTCCTGTTTCTTCATAAGTACCGGAACCAGACAAAAAACAGAAATATACGCTATCGCGCTGAAAAGGCTTTTTTCGGAACCGATTTTATCCTCATTTTTACTCATTTCCTCTGTCATCATCCCCTCCTGTTTTTCAATCGTTCATAATACTAAAAATCAGATATATTCTATTCTATCTGTACTAAAAGTCAATGAATTAGTGATGGTGGAACCTCCGTCATTGCGTTAACTCCGTCATTGCGTTAACTCCGTCATTGCGCCCATTCCGTCATTGCGCCCATTCCGTCATTGCGCCCATTCCGTCATTGCGAAGCCGCAAAGCGGCTGAAGCAATCCCATTACTAATGGAACAAGTGGATACTTCCGCGTGTGCGCAATGGCTTAACGCTTTTTTTCTATCTTTTTAGGGGTGTTAAATGAACTCGCCCTCACTCGTTTTTATAGGTGTTCGGGCTCAAACAGCATTTAACAATATTCCCCTAAAAAGTTATAAAAAAAACTAAAATTGCGATGCGCTCAAATATCCACTTGTACCTTTCTCATCACACATAACACATTTCACATTACACAAGCACACCCCGTTCCGTCATTGCGAGGAGTCCGGAGGACGACGAAGCAATCCCCTCGTCCCACGTCTTTCTTCCTTCTACCCTCTGACCTCTATCCTCTACCTTCTCGCATCCAACTTTTACAGTGACTCGAGAACCGAGGTTTCCGCGTCCATGTAGCTTCTGATCTCTTCGTAATTGACCTTCTTTATCTTCATCAGGAAACCGCCGTTCAGGACAGTTTTGATGAATATGCTCATATCATTGTTACATTCTTTTGCTATGTACTCTTCCATGTCACTATAATTATCCATTAATCCGGATAAAAGAACTTTTATACTTGTTTCAAGATCTTCCGCCTTCTTTCCCGCTTCATAGGCCCTGTTAAGGTCCATCAGCCC
>JBDRBI010000048.1:0-6759 GCA_043822885.1 Candidatus Omnitrophota bacterium | reverse complement strand
TTTTTTTCCGCTTAAAATATTACGGAAGTACGTGCCCCGTGTCATCGCATGTAGGTCTCGCGCCTGTTATAACATAACCGGTGCCGGCGCCAGGACATGTCGGTTCAGCCTTCAGATAATCCGGAGCAAGAGCTGCTACTGTTGCCGGATCTGCCCCGGTATCCAAGTTATACAGCACTATCGCTCCTTCTATCTGTTTCAGGTTAGAGATACACGCATTTGTCTGAGCACTTGTCCGGGCTTGCACGAAATTCGGAATGGCTATAGCAGCCAATAAACCTATAATTGCGACTACGATCATAATTTCTACGAGTGTGAAGCCCTTTTTACCCAACGTTTTATGTATCTTCATAGTTATCACCTCCTTTTTAAAAATACTCGGACATAGCTTATCCGTCCTATGAAATAAGTATACACGTCTTTTATGCCGGATGCAAATTTTTAACATACTTTAAATAAAAGACTTATAGTGAAATTATTGCTACTGTCTGACTTTTAGCTAAAACGCGAAATATGAACTCATCTTAAAGATGGGAAGAAACATACAAACTACTATGCCGCCTATGACTATACCTAAAAAAGCTATGACCAAAGGCTCGATAAGGCTGGTAAGGCCGTCTACTGTCGCGTCTACCTGTTCATCGTAAAAATCAGCGATCTTATCTAACATTGTCTCCAGTTCTCCGCTCTTTTCTCCCACCGCGATCATGCGTGTTACCAGAGGAGAGAACACTCCGCTCTTCTCCATCGGACTTGCTATACTCTCTCCTTCCCGTATATTTTCTTTGATCTTGTACACGGTCTTTTCTATCACATTATTCCCGGAAGTTTTTGCCACTATGTCCAGCGCGCTGAGTATAGGGACTCCGCTTTTTATAAGAGTTCCCAATGTACGTGTAAATTTACTTATGGCTACTTTCGAGAACAAGGCCCCGAATACCGGCATGCGCAATTTAATACGGTCTATTGAATATCTCCCTTTTTCGCTATTCCCGTACATCCTCAAGCCCACCACCGCGCCTACTACGCCTATGACCATTATGAGGAAATTCCCCTGCATCCAATGGCTCAATTTTATAAGGAATTGAGTCGGCAGAGGAAGCTCCGCTCCCAGCCCTGAAAACATGTCTTCAAATACCGGTATCACTTTGATTATCATGACCAAAGTAATTGCCAATGCCATGACCGTTACAACCGCGGGATATACCATCGCTGAATTCATCTTCTTCTGGAGAGAGTTTGTCTTTTCAAAATGCATGGCAACTCTGTCTAGAACCTCTTCAAGCATACCGCTGGATTCTCCCGCTTTTAACATGTTTACAAAATAGGGCGTGAATATAGTAGAATGTTTAGCCATGGCTTCCGAAAAACTAGAGCCGGTATTGACCGCGCTATACACATCTTTCAGAACGATCTTTAGTTTCAAATTCTCTACCTGGAAGATCAATGTATCCAAAGACTCCACGATGGTTATGCCCGCGCCTATCATAGTAGCCATCTGTCGGGAAAAGATCACCAGTTCCTCTAAAGGTATCCTGCCCGATGTTTTGGTCCTCATAGAAGAGAAAAATGCCCCTTTCTCCGCTTTTTTTTCTAATTTCAGGATTAAGAAGTCTTTCCCTCTCAACATCTCAAGCGCGTGATTTTTATCAAGGGCCTGCACTTCACCCTTCACGGTATTTCCTTCTTTATTCTTCACTACATAAGCAAAATTGGCCATTTTCTGTTTCCTTGTCCCTTTCTACGTAACTCGCAATACTTCTTCTAAAGTAGTCCATCCTTTGATGAACTTTATCATCGCGTTTTCCCTTAAAGTTTTTACGTTTTTCTCCCGTAAATACTTTTTAATACATTCTTCGGATTCTTTTTTATTGATCATGCTTCTTATTTCATCGTCTAAAAGCAAAGTTTCTAAAGTTCCTAACCTTCCGCTGTATCCGGTTCCGTTGCATCTTTTGCAGCCCGCCGCCGCATAAAAAACTTTTACATCATTTGATTCCGGATATTTTTCCCTGATCTCTTTTAGCATTTTCTCCGGCAAATTCGCTTCTTGTTTACAATTCGGACACAATTTTCTGAGCAGTCTCTGCGCGCATGCCATTATCAGGCTCGATGCTATCAAAAAGGGCTCTATCCCCATGTTTACCAAACGCGTTATAGCTCCCACGGAATCATTAGTATGCAAGGTACTTAGCACAAGCTGTCCGGTCAAAGACGCTTTTGTTGCTATATCCGCGGTCTCAAAGTCCCTTATCTCTCCCACCATTATCACATCGGGACTCTGTCTGAGTATAGCTCTGAGTCCGGTCGTGAAATCCAGCCCTATTTCGGCATGAACCGCTATCTGTGTCAATCCTCCCACCTGATATTCAACGGGATCTTCTACCGTAAGTATGTTACGGTCAGGAGTATTCATCTCGTTCAGAACGGAATATAAAGTGGTGGATTTCCCCGAACCCGTAGGACCCGTTACTAAAATTATACCGAAAGGCCTGGTTAAAGCTGTTTGAAAATCCGCTAGAGGCTCCGGCAAAAATCCCAATGCTTCGAGTCCCGCTGAAAGATTACTTCTATCAAGCGCCCTCAGAACGATCTTATTGCCGAAACTTGTCGGTAAAGATGAAACTCGGAAATCTACTTCCTTTTTTTCTGTTTTTATGCGGAATCTTCCGTCCTGAGGTATCCGAGTCTCGGTAATATCCAGATTGGACATGATCTTTAATCTAGCCAGTATCGCGTTCTGGTTCTTCTTAGGAAGATCGAAAACATCATGAAGTTGTCCATCCACCCGGTATCTTATTCTCAAAATATTTTCTTGCGGTTCTATGTGTATATCGCTGGCGCGTTTTTTTAATGCTTCGCTTATTATCAGGTCTACCATCTTTATTATGGGAGCCTCTTTACTTTCCTTCGCGATCTCCGCGATATCTTCATCGTCGCCCCCCGAGACAAACTCGACAGAGTCCTGATCTTCTCCTTTCTCATCCGTAATGATCTCCGTAAGACTCTCTTCCTCTGTTTTATAAAAGGATTGCAAAGTCTCCTGAATGTTTTTATGCGTCGCGAGCGCTAGCTTAATATTGCATCCGGATATAGCTTTTATGTCATCTATAGCCAGAACATCCGCCGGATTGGCAATAACGATAGTCAAGTCATTTCCTATCTTCGACAGGGGAATGATCAGATGTCTTTTCAAGAGTTTTTCCGGGATCGAATCCATAATATCCGGATCCAGCTCTATTCTCGAAACATCTAGGAACGGAACGCCCATAACACGGCTGACTATCGTCAAAAGATCTTCATCGGATATCAACCCGCTTTCGGTGAACACATTTATAATATCACCGTCAGTCTCTCCCTGGGCTTCACTAAGTATCTTTTCTATCTGATCCTTTTTGACCAGGCCTTTATCCAATATTTCTTTTAGTATCCTTACTCTCAGGGAATTATCCATCCCTCTCCTCCCGAATAACAGTTCATCTATCTATCTTCGACCGTCACTCTCAAGACCTCTTCCAAAGAAGTCGTTCCGTCCAAAACGTTCTCTATACCGTTCTCTCTGAGTGTCACCATTCCTTCGTCCCTGGCGGCCTTTTCTATTTCATACTCTTGAGCTCTCTCGAATATCAGTTTTTTTATTCTCGGGGTAAGCTTCATACACTCAATGATCGCTATTCTTCCCTGATATCCGGTATTTGAACACCTCTTACATCCCTTTGGGCGATATATCTGCTTGAGTTTTCCGTCCTCCCCGGATATCCCGTACTTTTCTGCCAGCTCTTTTTCGAGAGGATATCCTTCCCTGCATTCCGTACATAGTTTTCTGAGTAATCTCTGCGCGGCGACAAGTTCCACGGATGCCGCGATAAGAAACGGTTCCACGCCCATATTGGTCATTCTTACTACGGAGCCCGCCGCGGAATTCGTATGCAAGGTGCTCAATACAAGATGTCCGGTAAGCGCCGATTTAATGGCGACATCCAAGGTGTCAAAATCCCTTATTTCTCCGACCATGATAATATCAGGATCCTGCCGGAGTATAGATCTTAAGACATTCGCGAAAGTAAGCCCTATCTCTTCTTTGACCGTTACTTGATTGAACCCTTTTATTTCATATTCAACAGGATCTTCGACCGTTATTATATTTTCCGTGGGTTTATCTACATGACTGATCGCCGCGTAAAGCGTTGTGGTCTTTCCGCATCCGGTCGGCCCGCAGATCAGCACCATTCCGTGAGGTTTTTCGCTCGCTTCTTTTATCTTTTTGGTATCTCTTTCTTTCAGGCCCAATCTATCCAGGTTTATCATCGCCTGTTCTTTATCTAATATCCGGAGCGCGACTTTCTCTCCTAGACTTGAAGGAACCGTTGATATTCTGAAATCTATTTTTCGTTCTTCTATTTTTATTCTGAACCGTCCGTCCTGAGGAAGCCGTTTTTCCGCGATATCAAGCCCCGACATTACCTTAAGACGGGAGACAAGCGCTTGATGGAACTTTTTGGGCGGATTGTAGCTTACATGCAGCACTCCGTCTATTCTGTACCTAATCCGAGATTCTTTTTCCATCGGTTCTATTAAAATATCGCTAGCCCTTTCTTTTACGGCTCTTCCGAGCATCATGTTGGTGAGTTTAACTACCGGGGCTTCCTCCGTGATCCGCAGAAGATCCCCCGAAGAAAGATCCTCATTTTCCTCATGTATCATTTCCAGCTTGGCGCTTTCTATATCTTCTACGATCGTGTTTATCTCTTCATTGGCCGTTTTCTCATGATATCTTCGTATCGCGTCCTGCATATCGTCTTCGGCGGCAATGACCGGACTGATATCCATATTTGTAACGGCTTTTAGGTCATCGAGAGCCATTATATTCAAAGGATCTACCATCGCGACAGTAAGTAAATTCCCGGTATGAGAAATGGGAAGTATTTGATATGCGATCGATATTTTTTTCGGGATTATTTTAAGTGTATCTTCATCGATACGAAAACTGGAGAGCTTGATAGGAGGAAATCCTAACTCTTCGCTTAAGGTGGTCATGAGGTCGTCTTTAGAAACTATATTCAGTCCGACTAGGATCTCACTCAGACTACCGCCTTTTTTGGCGCAGATGTCCCAGGCTTTTTTTAGATCATCTTCGGTTACAAGTTTTTTTTTGACCAGAAGTTCACAGATTGTTTTTGTAAGCAACAGCGCCATATTCTATCCTTCCGGTTTGAACATCTCATTCCTGATAAAGTTTGTTCAAAGCATCCTGTATTGCGGTGACCGTACTGATAAAAACCTGGACCTTTTTCTTGGTCATCATTTCTATATCCTCTATGGCTTTTGTATTCAAGGGATTTGACATAGCGACACTGAGGATATCACCCATTACGTCCAGAGGCACTACGCTGTATTGTCTGGCTACATTTTCTGGAACTACTTTGGCGATCTGTTTTTTTAGCTCGTAGTTCTCGAGAGGCAAATAAGGAAATCCATACTGAACGGTCAAAGCCTGTACGATGTCTCTTTCCTTGACATATCCCAGTTTGACAAGGATCTCGCCGATGAGTCCTCCCTCCCGTTCTTGATAATCAAGCGCGGTTTGAAGCTGTTCTTTCGAAAGGACTTCGGTACTTATCAGGATGTCCCCCAGTTTCTTTTTTTCTTTCCCGTCAAATTTCACGATATATCTCGCTCCTCTTTCTTACCCGATCAGTTTAGACAATTCATCCGCATCCGAGGACCGGCTTATGGCCTCTTCCGCGCTTATTTTTCCTTCCTTATAAAGTTCAGATAAGGCCTGGTTCATCGTTCTCATGCCGCTTTTCTGAGAGGTTTGGATTATCGAATATATCTGATGTTCTTTTCCATCACGGATCATGCTTTTTACCGCGGGAGTCGAGACCAATATCTCCGCGGCTAATGTCCTTCCCTTTCCGTCCTTGCTGGGGATCAGCTGTTGAGCTATTATCCCGGTCAAGACGAAAGAGAGCTGAGTCCTTATCTGTCTGTGCTGATGCGCCGGGAATACGTCCACCATACGGTTTATGGTCTGTACACTGTCCGAAGTATGCAGTGTTCCCAGCACAAGATGCCCGGTATCGGCTATTATGAGAGCCTGCTGTATGGTATCCAGATCCCGAAGCTCTCCGATCAAAATAACATCCGGGTCCTGTCTTAAAACATGCACCAACGCATCGCCGAAAGAATTCGTGTCTTCAAGAAGCTGCCTCTGATCAATTATGGCCATGTCGTTACTATGAACAAATTCTATCGGATCCTCAACCGTGACTATATGACAGTCTCTTTTACTGTTTATCTCTTCGACCATAGCCGCCAGGGTAGTGGACTTCCCGCTTCCCGTAGCGCCGGTTACAAGGATCAATCCTTTCAGCTTTGCGCAAAAATTGCGCACGATCTCCTCGGGTAGCCCGCATTCCGATATACTCATGGTTTTAAGAGGGATAAGCCGTATCGCGCATCCGACACTGCCCCTCTGCATGAACGCATTGCCTCTGTACCGCGCGACTCCTTCTATCTCAAAAGAAAAATCCAGTTCTTTTTTCTCTTCGAATCTATCTATTTGTTCGGATGTAAGGAGATTATAAACAAGACTTTTTGCTTCATCCCGAGAAAGCGGAGTTTCTCCTAAAGCAACAAGATTGCCGTCTACACGATAATGCAGCGGCGTGTTCGCCCCGATATGCAGGTCCGACGCGTTATTTCGGGTCATAGCCACAAGTATTTTTTTAATATCGTCTATCATTGTTTTCCTTC
>JBDRBI010000047.1:0-22889 GCA_043822885.1 Candidatus Omnitrophota bacterium | reverse complement strand
CTCCCAACTCTAAACTCTCTCGCCTACTTATGCCCCTTGCTGCTGAAGGGTGCTTTTCTCTGTAAGCTTCTTGTTCTCTTCAACTAGTTTTTGTTTCTCCTGCGATATCTTCTGATATTCGCTTTTCATTGTTTTGTTCTCATTAGTAAGCTTACTGATCTCTCCCTGCAATTCCTTGATATTACTCTTCAGGTCCAAGCTTTCTGTTTGCACTTTTTTTACCTGCTCATTGTACCCGATGATCTCTTCCTGCACTCTCGAGTATTTCTCTTCCAGCTTCTGGTGTTCGCTCTTGGGAACTCCGCATCCTGATACGGCAAGAAAAGCCAAGGCCAAGCCCAAACTCATAACAACACATACGGTTTTTTTCATATTTCCTCTCCTTTACTTTCTTTTTTTATTTCTCTAAAACAAAATGGTGCGCCCGGACCGATTCGAACGGTCGGCCTACGGCTTAGGAGGCAGTCGCTCTATCCATCTGAGCTACGGGCGCATTTCATAACAACTACCGGAAATACTCCAACTATACTTTTCAACGCCCAGTTACGAACAAAACCTGTCCGCCGTAGCCAGATAATATTCAATTAGTTCGGCGAAGGCGGAAGCCACGGGCGCGAATGAAACTCAAATTTCACAAGCAATGCGCAGTAAAATTTGTTAGTTGAATTCGTCCCGCCGTAGCCAATTAATATTCAATTAGTTCGGCGAAGGCGGACACAATCCTTTCTTCTTTTCTCCTTTTCAAAGACCTTAGACTTTTAGACCTTAGACCTTTAACTGTTCACTGTTCACGGTTCACTGTTCACGATTCACGTTTCTATTTTTTCTTTTTCCTGCTCTTCTTCAAAAGACCCAGGGCTTCTTCCTCCTGTTCTTCCATCATCTTTTTTAATTTCTGTATGCAGGCTGCTTCGATCTGTCTGACCCTTTCTCTGGTTATCCCGAAATGCTTCGCGGTATCCCGGAGAGTATGAAATGATCCCTCTTCCGTGAGCCCGAATCTAAGCCTCAGTATGCGTTCCTCTCTCTCTGTCATCTTGGATAATAATCCTTCTATCCTTTCATGAAGAAGAAATTTCGAAAGTTCGTCAACAGAGTTCACGATGTTCTCATCTTCAATAAGATCCATGAATTCCGAATCTCCGGACTCACCTATGGGAGCATTAAGACTGGAGACACTGGATGCCATTTGATTAAGCTGACGCACGCGGGCTACAGGGAGTTTCATCCTTTTGGCTATATCACTCATCCTGGGATTCTTTTTCATCTTCTGGATAAGATGTTTTTTCACTTTCTGAAATCTCATGAGCATTTCCATAACGTACACGGGAATACGCACGGTCTTTCCCTGATTAGCCACGGCGCGGGTAATAAATTGTTTTATCCACCATGCGGCGTACGTACTGAAACGGTATCCCTTGTCGGGATCATATTTGGATACCGCCTTCATAAGACCCAGATTCCCCTCTTCTATCAAGTCCATCATGGGAACTCCAAGATAGCTGTATTTTTTGGCGATGTTTATTACCAAACGAAGATTACTCTTTATCATCTGCTGTCTTGCTTTTTTATCTCCTTTTTTGACTTTTTCCGCGAGCTGCTTTTCTGCCAAAGGTGAAAGGAGAGGAAGATCCCGTATGTCCTTCAGATAGAGTTTTATAGCATCCATATTTTTCCTAGTGTTTTGGGTATAGGTTTTGGTCATTAGTTACAGGAAACACGTACCTAAAAACACAACCTAAAACCTATCCCCCGTAAATTGTAATAGTTTAGCTTGCGTAAGTTGCATAGCGCAAAGAGCATGGCGCATGGCATTATAAAAATGCCCAACTTAATTTAATTCTGTAGGGGCGGTTCGCGAACCGCCCTACATTTTTACATTTTAACATTCGCGCAGCGGTCAATACACTATGCTCTGCCTGCCCCGGCCATATGTCTCAAGGGCAGCCGGGGTGCCCTATGCGCTTTGCGTTTCTTACGCAAGCTAAACTACTACGTAAATTCATTTCTTTTTTACTTACTGTTCCATATGACCGCTTGCGCCGCCGCCAGTCTGGCTATCGGAACCCGAAAAGGAGAACAGCTTACGTAATCCATGCCCGCTCTGTGACAGAATTCTATAGAAGCGGGGTCTCCTCCGTGTTCTCCGCAGATACCTATCTTAAGGTTCTTTCTCTTTGACCTTCCTCTTTTTATCCCCATCGTTATAAGTTCCCCGACGCCTTCCTGGTCAAGAGATTGAAAGGGGTCTCCGGGAAGTATTGTTTTTTCGAGATAAGGAGATAAAAACCCTCCCATGTCATCACGAGAAAAACCAAAACTCATCTGAGTAAGATCGTTGGTCCCGAATGAAAAGAACTCAGCTACATCGGCTATTTTATCAGCCGTTAAAGCCGCTCTCGGTATCTCTATCATCGTTCCGATCATCACGGAAAGGCTCTTGATCTTGTATTTTTTAAGCACTTCTTTTTTTATGAGCTCTATTACTTTCTTCTGATCCCCGATCTCTCTGTCCGTGCCCACAACCGGTATCATTATTTCCGGCATAACTTTCTTGTTCGCTTTAAGAAGTTCCGCCGTAGACTCGTATATGGCCCTAACCTGCGTCTCGGTTATCTCGGGATATGTGATCCCCAAACGTACTCCCCTATGCCCCATCATCGGATTGCTCTCTTTAAGAAGGGCTATCCTCCTGCTTAACTCCTCGGGATTTATCTTCAAGCTTTTGGCCAATTGAAGCTGTTGAGGTTTTTGATGCGGAACAAATTCATGAAGAGGAGGATCAAGAAGCCTTATCGTAACGGGAAATCCTACCATGGCTTCAAGAGTGCTTTTCATGTCTTTCTTTACAAAAGGATACAGTTCTTTAAGCGCGGCCCTTCTTTCTTCTACATTATCCGACAGTATCATCTTCCGCAACAGAAAAAGAGGCACTTCCGATCCTTCACCGTAAAACATATGTTCGGTCCTGAAAAGACCTATCCCTTCGGCGCCGAAATCACGCGCTTTTTTCGCGTCTTCCGGGGTCTCGGCGTTCGTCCTTACCTTCATTGTCCGCACGGAATCACATATCTCAAGAAAACTGTTCATCACTTTGTTCTCTTTGGCGGCATCTATCATCGGAAGCTGCCCTTTATACACAAGCCCCGTAGTACCGTTAAGAGTGATCCAGTCCCCTTCTTTAAGTGTTACCCCGCCCTTGATCGTACATGTTTTTTTCGCGTAATTGACCTCTAATTCTCCGCAGCCGACTATACAGCATTTACCCCAACCGCGCGCGACAAGAGCCGCATGGCTTGTCATACCGCCGCGGGACGTAAGAATAGCTTCGGAAGCTCTCATTCCTTCGACATCCTCCGGATTGGTCTCTTCTCTGACAAGTATCACTCTTTCGCCCTTTTCCCTCCACTTGACGGCTGTCTGGGAATCATAGACTATTTTCCCTATCGCTCCTCCGGGACCCGCCGGGAGACCTTTAGCGATATGAGCTGTCTTCTCTTCTACCTTAGGATCCACTATCGGGTGCAGAAGTTCGTCAAGCTGTTCGGGCTTAACTCTCATGACCGCTTCTCTCTTGGTTATAAGCCTTTCTTTCACCATATCCACGGCCATTTTTACCGCCGCCGGACCGTTTCTTTTGCCCGTTCTTGTCTGCAGAAGATATAATTTGCGATCCTCGATCGTAAATTCAAGATCCTGCATATCCCTATAATGCTTCTCAAGTCTGTTCTGGATGGAATACAATTGGTTGTATATCTTCGGATCCCACTTTTCCAGCGTTGTTTCACTTTTGTTCGTATCGCTTTGCGAGTTTTTGTTTATGGGAGCGGGTGTCCTTGTTCCCGCTACAACGTCTTCTCCCTGAGCGTTGACGAGAAATTCACCGTAAAATCTATCATCCCCGTTACCCGGATTACGCGTAAAAGCGACACCGGTAGCGGAATCTTTACCCATGTTGCCGAAAACCATGGCCTGAACATTTACCGCGGTTCCCCATTCATGAGGTATCTTTTCTATTTCACGGTAAGATATCGCCCGTTTTCCGTTCCAGGACGAAAATACCGCGCTTATCCCTCCCCACAGCTGCTCCATAGCATCATCCGGGAAATCTTTCTTAAGGACCTTTTTTATTATTCTCTTGTAGCCCTCACACAGATCTTTAAGATCTTCCGCGTTCAGATCCGAGTCAAATTCGGCTCCTGCTTTTTCTTTTTTCTTATCAAGGAGCTCTTCCAGCTGAACACGTATACCCTTACCTTCTTTGGGCTCGATCCCCGCCGCCTTTTCCATAACAACATCTGAGTACATCGTCATAAGACGTCTGTAAGCGTCGTAAGTAAATCTTTCGCTTCCGCTTTTTTTGATAAGCCCTTCGATAGTCTTACTTGTAAGGCCGACATTCAATACCGTTTCCATCATTCCCGGCATAGATTGACGGGCTCCCGACCTGACGGATACAAGTAACGGATTTTGCGCGTCGCCGAACTTTTTTCCCGTGATCTTTTCGACCTTTTTTAATGAAGCATCAACTTCCGCTTTAAGGGTCTTGGGGTACTTTTTCTTGTTTTTGTAATAGGCGTCACAAACTTCGGTAGTTATGGTAAAACCGGGTGGAACCGGAAGTTTCAATTTAGGATGTCCGGCCATTTCCGCTAAATTCGCGCCTTTACCGCCCAACAGGTTTTTCATACTGCTTGCCCCGTCCGCTTTTCCTCCTCCAAAAAAATAAACATCTTTTCTAGCGCTTTTCTTTTTCGCCATCTATTCTTTCTCCTCTTTGTTTTTTGGGCTATTCTTCGGGTATAATCAGCCCTTTGACCCTTTATTTATAAAACTTGTAGGGGCGGCCCCTACGTTACACTTTAAATCTTTCTTCGACAAATTTCACCAGTTTCGAAACATCTATCCTTTCCTGCTGCATTGTGTCCCTGTCTCTAACGGTCACTTTCTTGTCAGTCAATGACTCCACATCCACCGTCACGCAATAAGGCGTCCCTATCTCATCCTGCCGGCGGTACAATCTGCCTATAGCCGCGGTATCATCATAAACTACACGGTAATTCCCTTTGATGTCGTCCCTTATTTTGCGGGCCATTTCCACTATTTCAGGATTGTTCTTTAAAAGCGGCAGTACCGCTACTTTTATAGGCGCCAGTCTTTTATCCAAAGAAAGAAAAACGCGCACCCTGTCTTTGACCACTTCGTTCCTGTAGGAATCCACGAGAAAAGCCAGAACCGCTCTGTCAACTCCTCCGGACGGTTCTATTACGTAGGGAAAATAACTTTTTTCTTCGGCGCTGTCAAAATACTCCAGGCTCTTGCCGCTGAGTTTTGAATGCTGCCTGAGATCATAATCTCCCCGGTTCGCGATACCTTCCAATTCTGACCATCCCATAGGGAACTTAAACTCTATATCATGACACCTTTTCGCGTAATGGGCCAGCTCGTCTTTTTTATGTTCGCGCAGCCTAAGATTTTCTTCGCGTATGCCGAGAGAGATGTACCATTTTTTTCGTTCTTCGAGCCAATGTTCATACCAAAGATCATCTTCTCCGGGTTTAACAAAAAACTCAAGTTCCATCTGTTCGAACTCACGGCTTCTGAAGGTGAAATTTCCCGTCGTTATTTCGTTCCTGAAAGACTTTCCCGTTTGAGCCACTCCAAAAGGAAGTTTCTTTCGGCTGGTGGTCAATATGTTCTCAAAATTAACAAAAATGCCTTGCGCTGTCTCCGGCCTTAAGTACACATCCAGCGCTTGATCCTCCACCGATCCTACCTGTGTCTTAAACATCAAGTTAAAACTTTTTGGTTTTGTCAGTTCTCCCCCGCACTCCGGACATTTATCCCCCTTTATGTGATCTATACGAAATCTTTTTCGGCATTCTTTGCAGTCCGAAAGCATATCCGCGAAAGACCCGACATGTCCCGAAGCTTTCCATGTCGTAGGATTCATGAGTATAGCGGCGTCTAAACCCTCTATGTCACCGCGATCATAGACCATGCTTTTCCACCACTGGTCCTTTACATTTTTCTTAAGTTCCACGCCCAAAGGACCATAATCCCAAACGCTTCCTATGCCTCCGTATATCTCGCTGTTCTGAAATATAAATCCCCGTCTCTTGCAGATATTAGCTATCTCTTTTAACGTTACATCGCTAGTGGTTTTTTCTTCGGACACTTTTAAACAACTCCTTCTTTTTGAAGCTCTTTTAAAAAGCTCAGTGATCTTATAGGCTTGTTTATGTGGTATGTTAAAAAATTTCTCAGTATGATCTCTATTTCTTTTCCCATTTCTTTGGAAACTTTTACTCCAAAAGTTTTTTGCAGTTCGCTGTTCTGTATCCTGCGCAGAAACTTTACCGTACCCGTAGATATTCTTAGACCGCCGCTTCCGCATCCGGCGCAGACTATGCCGCCGCTTTTCGTTTTGAACCTGAAATTATCCTCAACCGTAGTCCCGCATTCAACGCATTTCTCAAGCTCGGGTTTGAACCCTATCGCCTCTAACAATTTTATCTCGAATATCCTTGCCGTCCTTTTAGCGCTGGAAGAAGTATTCAACATCGCAAGCATCCCGGTGAGAACATTGTATAACTTTTCATCCGCATCGTAATCGTCGGTGGCTATGTCTATTAATTCTATGAAATAATTAGCGTATGTCAACCTTTCTATGTCTTTTCTTATTTCCTGAAAAGTTTTTACTGCCTCACATTTACTTATAAGGTCTAAAGCCCCTTTCTTTTTTTTGTAAAAAAGCACCTCGCATTTGGTGAATATTTCAAGATCCCCGGTAAATTGAGGATAGGGATTCCTCGCTCCTTTCAGCACTCCCTTTATCTTTCCGAAATCCTTCGTATAAACGATCAGGATATAGCTAGTCTCCCTGAGCTGGTATTTTTTAAGTATTATGCCTTCCGTCTTTAATACACCCATGATTTCGTGACTCCGCAGACTTGTCATTGCGAGGCCTACAAGACCGAAGCAATCTCTTTAACATTCTCGCACTCTCACACTTTGGTAAATGGGATTGCTTCGCTTCGCTCGCAATGACAATGAATAACACGCTTACACATCGGTCAATCCCGGACCTTTTAACCTTTAAACTTTTTAACCTTTAAACTGCTTTCCATCCACCTTCTCTTAACCTTCCGGACTCACCGATCCGCCCGAAATAATAAGTTTCATCCCTTCTTCAACGCTCATCTTAAGGAACTTTATGTCTTCCTTCGGGACTATCAGGAACAGTCCGCTAGTAGGATTGGGAGTCGTAGGAACAAAAACATTAATATGACTCCCGCCTAAGCTTTCTTTTATTTCCCCTTTTGCTATTCCAGTAGTAAAACCCACGGAATAAAGCCCTTTCCTCGGATATTCTATCAGCACTACCTGTTTAAATATGGTCTTTCCGTGACCGATAAAAGCCGAAAATATCTGTTTGAAGGCGTTGTATATCCGTCCCATTATGGGGACCTTTAGAAATAATTTTTCTCCGAAAGAAAATATCCTGTTTACGACTAACACTTTTGCCCCGAGCCCTATCAGAGCAACCGTAAAAACAACTATCAGAAATATCAAACTCTTGGCTACGTACGCGTTCAGGGCTCTCCCGACTATCGGTTCGAACAGCCTCATTATCGGATTAAACACGACATCATTGACCTTTAAGACTAAAAACCATATGAGAGCGGTTGTGACCGTTATCGGCAGGAGTAAAGCAACTCCGTTAAAGAAGTTAATGATAACTTTATGCCTTATATTCTTTAGATCCATTTTTACACCTCTCTGAACAAGCTCGACCGAAAATTTTAAGACAGCAATTGAAATATAAGCACAGCGGTCACCACCCCTAGAAAACTTCCCAAAACGACCTGTGATAATGTATGTATTCCGCCAGCCAAACGACTTTTAGCTATCAACAGCGCAAGAAAAAAAACCAAAACACTTAATAACGCGTTTTCCGTAAAAAGAGATATAACCACCCATATGGCGAACGCGACAGCGGAATGTCCGCTGGGCATTCCTCCTTTTAAAAAAGATCTTTCTTTCCTTACGGTCTTTACCAAAAGTACGATGCCTATTACGGTCAAGAGAATTATAAACGTCACATGCCAACTGGATTGTTTTATGAAATAGAAAGCTCCGTCAAATGATGTAACAGCGCGTCTTACTATGAGAATATATCCCGTAATAGCCGCGTTGACCGCGCTTACGAAGACGGCTCCCGCCGCTATGTCTTTTATTATTTTGGCCAGCGGGTTATATTCATCGCTTATTAGATCTATCGTATACTCGATAGCTGTATTAAACATCTCCGCGGCAAGCACAAATGTGACCGCAAAACACAGAAGCATAAATTCTACGCCTCTGACATTGAAATATATGGCCGCTATCAGAGTCAAAAAACCCACAAGAAAATGCAGTCTCATATTTCGTTCTTTCTGTAAGGTGTGAACCACACCTTCCAGCGCGGCATTCACGCTTTGGGTAAAACTTACGCTATAGGAATTTTTTGATATTTTGGAAGATCTCATTTTCCTTCTTTTTCATTACATTCCGCTTTTTAACGGAAGTGTCCTCATATCCTGAAAGATGCAAAATACCGTGCGCGACATAAAGAACCGTTTCTTCTAAAAGTGACGTTCCGTAGATCTTTGCGTTACGCCGAGCCCTGTCAGTAGAGATCGCGATATCTCCCAGGAATTCATTGTCCTTGACCCCTGCCCCCGCGCTTAGAGATTGCTTCGTCGCCGCTTCGCTTCTCCTCGCAATGACAATGAAAGCGGAGTTCCCGCCATGCGCCATGCGCCATGCCCTACGCCCTTGGCTTCTCTTTTTATCAACAGCAGGGAATGCGATAACATCGGTTGCTTTGTCTTTTCCGAAATATTTACGATTAAGAACACGTATTTTTTGACTGCTTATAAAAACTATATTCAGCTCACAATTATCTTTCTTAAGACTCTTCAAAGATATTATCGCGGCCCTATCAGTTTTCTTCCGATCTATCCTTATTCTTTTGTTTTGGTTTTCGCTGTTTATTCGTATTTTCATCCGTCACCGTGATGCTTTCGTCCTTTTTTGTATCTTCGGGATAATCCAAACGTGTGTGAAAAACACCCATGAGCACTCTTTCAAAACTTTTCGCTATTTTATGCATATCTTTAAGCGTAAGGTCGCATTCATCTAACTGTCCGTCGATAAACTTGTTGTTTATTATTTTTTTAACAAGATTCCTTATACTCGATGGTATGGGATCAACAAGCGTACGGCTGGCCGCTTCTACAGCGTCTGCCAAAAGCACTATAGCGCATTCTTTCGTCTGAGGTTTCGGCCCGGGATAACGAAAATTTTCTTCTTTCAGAGAATCCCCTTCCTCCGACTTCTCTATTGCCTTCTGGTAAAAATACGCTATAAGGCTATCTCCATGATGCTGGGCTATGAAATCTATTATACCGCTGTTAAGTTTATACTTCTTTGCTATATCTATCCCTTCCTTCACATGCTTGCTTATTATCAAAGAACTCATCGAAGGCGCCAGTTTTTCATGTCTCGATTTTGATCCCATCTCGTTCTCGCTGAAATATTCGGCCTTGTTTATCTTCCCTATGTCGTGATAATACGCCCCTACCCTCGCTCGGAGGCTGTCCGCTCCGACAGCCTCCGAGGCTGCTTCCGCAAGATTGCCTACCATTATGCTGTGGTGATACGTTCCCGGGGCCTCTAAAGCCAGCTTCTTAAGCACCGGATGGTTCAGGTCAGAAAGCTCCAAGAGGCTTATATTGGTCGACACCTTGAAGATATATTCGAACACCGGCAAAAGCCCCATGACTATGAACCCCGAAAATAGTCCGCTGGCAATACTCCATATCCCGTCTTTTATAAAAAAATCGGCATCCATTCCGTTAATAAGCCCGATACTTGTAACCGCTAAAAATTTAGCGGCTCCTGCTATCAACCCCGCCCACAATATGCGCGCGCGATGACGGGCGCCTCTGGCTATTAACATGCCCGCGAGACTTCCGGTCATAAGCACGAAAGCGACGTTTACGCCTCCTCCCATAAGTATCGATATAAAAATGCTGACCAGTACCGTACTGAGAAACGCGACATTAAAACCCACCAAAAGTGTAAGTGTCATTCCCAAGCTGGCCAGAGGTATGAAGTAACTAGGCTGCGGAGACCTTATTACGAAATCCGCGATTATGATCATCATGAACATGCTTAAAAACACTATGGACAGGTCTTTTGTCTCCGTTAAAAAATTGGCCTTCTGCGTAAAAGCCATATACACGGCTCCTATAAGCCCCAGAAGCAGCATCAACAACAAAACGCCCACAAAAAACGCGGGACTAGTTCCCGGCCGAAAAACCCTCCTCAACTGCATAAGCTGGGTAATATGTCTGGCATTGACCCTTTTCCCTTTTTCTACTATAAGTTCGTTTTTCTCCACCGTCCAGGTCTGGTATACGGGCTCGACTTTTTTGATCTTGTTTTTTCTCTCTTCTTCGGTTCTTTCCTCATCGAGTATCATGTTGGGTTTTAGGTAGGTTGAAATTATCGACACTACAGCCTGGCGGCTTTTACGATCATCCGCGAAATATTCCGAAGTGAGATTTTCCAAACTTACATCTACTCCCTCCGCTCTGAGCAGTTCCTCTATCGGTTTTTCTTCGGTTCCTACTCCCTTATCACCCAGAACAAGCACCTTCCCGGACCCGTTCTCCTTTATGTAATTGAAATCTTCCTCGTGTATGTACCCCTTTTTAAAAGAACTCTTCAGAATTTTATTTATTTTTTCCTGCAAGTCCGCGAGATCCGTGGTCTGGAAAAGAAATTTAAGGGTCTTCTCCGGAAATTCTATTTCCGTACTCGTGTTCACTATCTTTATCTTCTCTTCCAGCGGAATTTCTCTGTCTTTTTCCGCCGCTACCGTCTTTAAAAAACGGTCTATCTCGGATAGGACCTTCTCCTGGGAAACGCTATCGCTCCTCAAGACATAAGGAACATTACGCGATACTACTTTTTTTAACCTGTCGGTCTCGTTCTCATCGACCCCCCAAAAATAGGTAAAATTGTAGGGAGCATACACATTCTTTAACGCTATGTCCCCTTCGCGTACGCTCCATCTGTAAAGCTGCGGACTCATGAACATGCTAGCGAAGACCGCGGCAAAAAACAGGATTATCACAAGAATCGAAACAGTTTCTTTCCGCGATAGTATCTCGACTAGATTTTTATTGTCCCGCAGTCTTTTCATTTTTATCTTCCAGTTCTTTTTTGTAGATCTCGATTATTTTCTGAACGAGTTCATGTCTTACGACATCTTTACTTTTCATCGTAATGACCTTTATCCCTTCCACTCTATCCAGGAGCGCCCCGGCATGCGACAGCCCGGATCTTTTGTGAGAAGGAAGATCGCTCTGTGTTACATCTCCCGTTATGACCGTTTTAGAATCAAATCCCAAACGCGTGAGGAACATCTTCATCTGTTCCTGAGTAGAATTCTGCGCTTCATCCATGATCACGAAAGAATCGTTCAGAGTGCGCCCTCTCATGTATGCCAAAGGAGCGACTTCGATAACTCCTCTATCCAAATAATCTTTTATCAAGTCAGGCTCTACCATGTCGTACAATGCGTCATACAGCGGCCTTAGATAAGGGTTTACTTTCTCAAAAATATCACCCGGCAAAAACCCCAGACTTTCACCCGCCTCAACAGCGGGCCTGGTCAGTATTATGCGGGACACGATGTTCTTTCTGAGAGCGTTTACCGCCATAGCCATAGCCAGATACGTCTTGCCGGTACCGGCAGGCCCTATACAAAACACTATATCGTTCTTTCTTATCGCGTCAATATACCTTTTTTGCCCCTCGCTCCTGGGAACAACATATGCTCTTTTGGAACTTACATCTATCTTATCAAGAAAAATATCGCTTACCGGAACGGAAGAATTAGCGGTCTTTATAGAATATTCTATATCTCTCGGAGAGAGATGTCCCCCCTTTCTTATGACCTTTAAGAATTCATCCACAAGTTTTCCGACTTTTGAAACATTACTTTTATCTTCAGAACTTATCTTAAGTTCACCTGAACGAAAAGAAGTCTTTATTTTGAAGGCTTCTTCGAGCTTTCTCAAAGTCTCATCATGTTTTCCGAAAAGGATCAGCGCTTCGGAATCATCTCTCAGGTCTATTGTTTTTTCCATAGTGATTATGTATGTACAGACAAGTCTGATGGTATTCGGGGCTCAAACAGGTCCTCGTCCCTCAATAATTTTCGGGACTGCGGAACTCGCCCCGAACACCATCGGACTTAGCTGTCTCTGCACTCATCCTTTAGTCATCACCAATATTCCCTTCACTACCCAAAAGATCGCTTCTCCCTTCGCTAAAGCTTCGGAGAACAAACTCAATGACGGGGGAAAAGCGTTGTCATTGCGAAGCTGGCGTAGCCGGCTGAAGCAATCCCCCTCATTACACATTACACATTACACATCACACAACTATTTGATCCATTCCTCTTCCGTTTCTTCCGCGGTTTCTTTTGTATCCTGGGATGGAGCTTTCTTGTCCGGAACGTCTTTTGCCACATCTTTGTAACTTTCAGTTACAACCTTGCCTGCTGTTTCGCTCTTTTCTTCACGCTCTTCGTACTTTGCGCTTTCCCCTTCATCATCCGAGGTATTTTTTTTGAATAATCCGGACGGTAATTCCACATCTATTCCGATCATTGTCCTTTCATCACTTTTCTTTTTGGAAGGGATATTGCCCGGTTTTCCCTGAAGATAACCTCTGTTACCGGCAAGCTGCTGATCGACTCTTTCCTTTTTGAAGGTATAGACCTCTATGCCCTTTACTATTTCCTTCCCGGCATGAGCTTTTCCCGGAACGATCAAAACAGCCAAAATGATAAGCAATAATATTCTCTTCATAAATCCCCCTTTTAAAAACAATAAATGTCTTAACAGTCTAGTTATGCACAGTAAAATCGTCTCAAGTTGTCATTGCGAGGGCGCTTCAGCGACCGAAGCAATCTGCACGAAAATCAGAGATTGCTTCGCTTCGCTCGCAATGACGCGGGCTGTAGCATTTTACAGCTGAAAACAATTAAACCTTTAAACCTTTTAACTTTTTAACCTTTAAAACCATTTGCACTATTCTCTTCCGGTCAATGGTCTAGAGTCTATTGTCTATGGTCTATTGTCATTGTTTCTTTCTCAATTTTATTCCCAGCTCTCTAAGCTGTTCGTCGTCTACATGTGAAGGCGCGTCGGTCATAAGACATGTTCCTTTTTGCGTCTTCGGGAACGGTATGACTTCCCTTATTGAAGCGTCTTTTGTAAAAAGCGTTACCAATCTGTCCATACCGAAAGCCACTCCTCCATGCGGCGGAGGACCATACTTGAACGCTTCCAAAAGAAAACCGAATTTTCTTTCGCATTCTTCTTCCGTGAGTCCAAGAACCTCAAATATCTTTCTCTGAACATCCTTTTTGTGTATTCTTATGCTTCCCGATCCTATCTCGCTTCCGTTAAGAACAAGATCATACGACCTCGACCTTATCTTATCCAATTCACCCTTATCCATAAAATGCGCGTCTTCCTCTTTGAACGAAGTAAAAGGGTGATGTTCCGATACCCATCTTTTTTCTTCTTTGTTGAATTTAAAAAGAGGGAAATTTACTATCCACAAAAAGTTGAACCGCTCTTTGTCTATAAGACCCTTTTCCTTTCCTATTAAAAGCCTTAAAGCCCCCAATGCCCCGCACGCTACTTCTTTGGAATCAGCGACCATAAAGATCATATCCCCCGGTTTCGCTCCGGTCTTTGTTCTGAATCTTTCCAGGATCTCGGGAGAAAAGAATTTTGTTATTGCCGATGCCATTCCTTTTTCTTCTACCTTAAAATACGCCAGACCTTTGGCGCCGTGGTCGGTAGCGAACGAAATAAGATCATCTATCTCTTTACGGCTTGCCGAACCGTATCCGGGAGCGGCCAGAGCCATTATCTTGCCGCCGGAATCCGCGACACTTTTAAATATTTTAAAATCGCTCTTAGAAGCTTCTTCCGTAACATCGTTTAAGAATACATCAAATCTGGTATCCGGTTTATCGCTGCCGTAACGGGTGACAGCTTCTTCATGATCCATCCTGACAAACGGTGTTTTTATTTCCACACTCATTACTTCTTTAAAAAGCCCCTTGAAAAGGCGTTCACATACGTCTAAAATGTCATTTTCTTCGATAAAAGACATTTCCATATCCAGCTGGGTAAATTCAGGCTGGCGATCCGCGCGAAGATCCTCGTCCCTGAAACATCTGACTATCTGATAATATTTTTCGACTCCCGAGACCATTAATAATTGCTTAAATATCTGAGGAGATTGGGGAAGCGCGTAAAATTTCCCATCATGGAGACGCGACGGAACAAGATAATCCCGAGCCCCTTCCGGTGTGGACTTTGTAAGCATCGGAGTTTCAACCGAAGTAAAACCTTCTTTGTCGAGGAAATTGTCTATGAACCTGTACGCTTTATGTTTCATCTTAAGCTTACTCTGCATAACATCGCGTCTAAGATCCAGATAACGGTACTTCAGCCTGGTTTCTTCCGCGACATCAATATCCTCCTTAACCTCAAATGGAGGGGTTTCGGAAGTTGAAAAGATATCTACCTTATCAACTTCCACTTCTATCTCGCCGGTAGGTATTTTTTTATTGACCGTATCCTCCGGACGCGGACTGACCTTGCCCGAGATCTTAACACAGTATTCATTTCTCAATTTATGCGCTTCAATATGGGCATCCTTATTTTTTTCAGGATCAAAAACTATCTGCGTTATCCCGTATTTATCTCTCACATCGATAAATATAATATCGCCGTGATCCCGTCGCGCGGCTATCCATCCGCAAAGAACGACTTTTTGTCCTTTCTCTTTGAGGGTTAGTTCTCCGCAGGTATGTGTCCTTATCATTTTTATTCCCTTTCGTCTCCGTTCTCTTTTTCCGTAAAAATAAAAGTATATTCTGGGGACATCCTTCAACTAGGGTTTACGCCCCCACAGGAAGGGTGTCATCAGAACATTTGAACCTGAATTACTCTTGTAGGGTGCCCTCAAATGGGACGTCCCTGTTCCGGGGTACAGTAAACAGTGGAAAGCGTCATCCCGGATCCGCCTTTGGCGGAATCCGGGATCCAATAAAAACCTATTTCTCGCCCCTTAGTCTCTCTATCACTTCCCCGATCGTCAAGCTCTCCTGTTCCCCTGTCTTCATATCCTTCAGAAGTACTACTTTTTTTTCTACCTCTTCTTCCCCTATCAAAATAACGTTATTTCGGTTTTCCTTATTTGCTTTTCTCATAGCTGATTTAAGCGACTTCTTGGCTTGAATGATCTCACAAGCAATATTTCTCTTTCTTAGTGTACTTACGGTCTTCAGAGCGTCCGGTAAACTTGCGTCGCCCAAAGCTATTACAAGCGTCCCCTTTGATAATCTTGGTTTTTTGTCCTCGCCGACGGCTAAAAGCGCACGCTCTACTCCTATGGCATATCCTATAGCTCCGACATCAGGACCGCCCATATCCTCGGTAAGGTTGTCATAACGTCCTCCCGCCGCGATAGCATCCTGCGCTCCCAGAGAAGGATGGTTTATCTCAAAAACAATACCCGTATAATAATCCAGACCTCTCACTAGGTTGTGGTTCTCTTTAAAGCTTACATCCAGGGTCTTAAGATTGTTTTTTATCCCATCATAATGAGCGGAACATTTTCCGCATAGACTATCTGTTACTTTCGGAGCATTTTTAATTATCTCTTTGCACGTTTTACTTTTGCAATCCAGTACTCTCAGTACATTTGACGAGATCCTTGCCCGACAGTTCTCACAAAGCCCGTCTTTTTTTTCGACAAGATATTTTTTCAGGATCTTTTTATATTCTTTGCGGTCTTCCGCGCATCCCAGTGAATTGATATTCAGTTCCGCGTTGTCTACCCCTATTCCCTCGAGTATCGCTTTCGCGTTGGTTATGAGCTCTATATCCTGGGCAATATCCTGACCGGATATGCCTATTATTTCAGCGCCGATCTGATGAAATTGTCTTAACCTTCCCTTTTGGGGGCGTTCGCTTCTGAACATAGGCCCCATGTAGAACAGTTTCAGAGTTTCTCCTCCGGCATACATCTTGTTCTCTATGAAAGCGCGTATGATCGAGGCTGTGCCTTCCGGTCTCAGAGATATGTCTTTACCGCTTCTGCTTTTAAGCGAATACATTTCTTTCTCAACAATATCCGTATTTTCGCCTATGCTTCGGATAAAAACTCCGGTCTCTTCCAGTATGGGCGTGCGTATTTCAGAAAACTCATATATCCTGAACACTTCACGGCTTTTTTCTTCTACCATCCGAAAAGCAGCCGCCTCCTCCGGCAGGATATCCGGCATACCTCTTAGTGATCTGTATGTATGTTTTTTCACTTTTTTCTTCTTTTGATCTACGCTTGCGGCGTGGCGGACTTGATATCTTCGACATCGACTTTCATTTTCATGCCCGCTTTAAAAGACACAACCTTCTTGTCCGGGATGGATACTCCTTCTCCGGTCCTTGGATTGCGTCCCCTTCTGCCTCTTCTGGTCTTGACCTTGAATATACCGAAATTTCTGAGTTCAACTTTCTTACCGTCAGAAAGACTATCCGTTATAGCATCAAATGTCCGCTGAACGACCTCTTTTACATCCACCTGTTTGAGCCCCGTGTCTTCAGAGATCTTCATTATAATATCTTTTTTCGTCATCATTCCTCCCTTATTATGTGGGGTAATCCATTACCCTGTTTGTTAGTTATAGTTTAACTTGTGTAATCTGCATAGCGCATAGAGCATGGCGCATAGCGTGGTAAAAATAAAAATGGCTAACCTGGTTAAATAAAAATGGCTAACCTGGTTAAAAAGTGCCAGGTTAGAGTACGATCAAATAATTTACCTGGCACGGTTAACCAGGTTAGAAACTCCTCGATTTTACTTAGTAAGTGCTTATGCTATCATTGGTTATGTTTAAAGTCAATGTTATTTGGTAAGAAATTTGATATTTCCTTTGCCGACCAAAGGCTCTATTGAGTCTATAAACTCATCCGTGGGACGGACCGAAAGCTCTTTATCGGCAGAAAGACGTATCTTACGGCCTTCCGCCGAGATAAATTCGATAAAAACCTGAGTCTCTCCTTTAAATACGGCTAAAATATTCTTTATTTTTTTCATTAAGATTTCTTCCAGCCCCGTAGTAGATAGTTTTATAAGCACCGCCTTGGTAAATTTTTCTTTGACCTTCTCAAGAGGTATTATATCTTCCGCGATGATCTTGGGGTCTTCTTCTCTTAAATTAAGCCGCCCGTGCACATACACCAGATTATCCGCTTTGACCATATCCATAGTCGATCTATAGGTCTTTGGAAAGACCAATACTTCGATAAAATTATCAAGATCTCCCAGACTGACGATCGCCATCTTCTCCGCTTTTTTTCTTGTGACGGTTATTTTTGCTTTGTTTATTATCCCGCCTATCAATACTTCCTGACCGTCGGACATAGAAGCTAGCTCGGATATCTTTGCCGTAGAATAGGCGTTCAAAAGTTTTTCAAATCTGGCTAACGGATGCTTTGTTATATAAAAACCCAGCATCTCCTTCTCGTTGGTCAAAAGTTCGTTCTCGGGCCATTCGGGTATATCCGGAAGATCATGAAAATTTTCTTTAAAACTTTTGTCCGCGTTATCATCATCGAAGAAAGACATCTGTCCTATGTTTCTGTCCTTATTGGCTCTGGCCGCCATTTCCAGCACTTTATCCAAAACTGCCATGCCTTGCGATCTGTACGTCCCGGTGGAATCGAACGCCCCGCATTTAATAAAACTCTCAACGACTTTTCGGTTAACCGCCCTTTGATCCACTTTGAGAGCAAAATCATATAAGGATTCGAATTTACCGTTTTCATGCCTTGATCTTATTATGGATTCCGCCGCTCCCTCGCCCACATTTTTTACGGCCGCTATTCCGAAGCGTATGCCGTTGCCTACGACGGTGAAATCCTTATAACTTTCGTTTACATCCGGCGGGAGTATATCTATTTTCATCTGCACGGCATCATTGATATAATCGGAAAGTTTATCGGAGTTATTCTTTTCACCCGTGAGAAGAGCTGTCATGAATTCCACAGGATAATTAGCCTTTAGATACGCTGTCCTGTAACTTATCATTGAATACGCGGCCGAATGAGACTTATTAAAACCATAACCCGCGAAATACGCTATAAGGTCCCATACCTTTTCTGCGGTTACACGATCTATTTTATTCTTTTGTGCCCCCTCAAGAAACCGTCCCCTAAGATCGTTAAGCGCTTCTTGTATCTTCTTGCCCATTATCTTACGAACATTATCGGCTTCGGCCATACTAAAGCCCGCTAAGGTGGAAACTATTTTCATGACCTGTTCCTGGAACACTATTATCCCGTAAGTATCTTTCAATATGGGCTCCAGAAGAGGATGATCGTATTTTGCTTCTATATGTCCCTGCTTTCTTTTTATGAATTCATCCAGCATACCGCTTCCCATAGGTCCGGGCCGATAAAGAGCAAGTATAGCGATCAAGTCCTCGAACCTCTCGGGCCTAAGTTTCCGCAAAAGATCCCTCATTCCGCTGGATTCCAGCTGAAAGATACCGGCAGTCTCGGCGCGTGTTAAAAGCTCGAAGGTAGCTTTATCATCCAGCGGTATGTTATCGATATCAATATCTATTTCCCGGGTGCGCTTTACGATCTTTATTGTTCTATCAATGACCGTGAGGGTCTTTAATCCTAAAAAATCCATCTTGAGCATACCGATCTTTTCCAGAGATTTCATCGCGTAGCCCGTAACGATCTGATCGTCGGATGATTTAAAAAGAGGCGTTCTTTTTTGAAGCGGTTTATCGGATATTACGACTCCGGCCGCATGTGTCGACGCGTGTCGGTTAAGACCTTCCAGACGTTTTGAAGTATCTATGAGCTGCCGTATAGCCGGGTCTTCTTCATACTTAGCTTTTAATTCCGGTTCTATTTCCAGCGCTTGATTCAACGTTATACCCGGATCACCGGGTATAAGTTTCGCTATTCTATCCACATCGGCATATGGGAGGCCCATAACACGGCCGACATCTCTGACAACACCTTTCGCCATCATGGTACCGAAAGTTATTATCTGCGCTACATTTTCTTTGGAATATTTTTCTATGACATATTCTATTACCTCGCCCCGTCTCTCATAACAGAAATCTATATCTATATCGGGCATGGAAACTCTGTCCGGATTAAGGAACCTTTCGAATATTAGACCGTATTTAAGCGGATCTATATCCGTAATTCCCAATATGTAGCTTATTATGCTCCCGGCCGCGGATCCTCTTCCCGGTCCCACGGGAATACCTTTTTCTTTCGCGTGGTTTATGAAATCCCATACGATAAGGAAATAGCTTGTATATCCGCTGCTCCTTATGATCTTCTTTTCATGCGCAACGCGTTCTTCGATCTCGGGTGTTATTGTTTTATACCGTTTCTTCAGCCCTGCATCAATGAGGTGGTCAAAAAAGGCTTCATTCTCCCATCCCTCGGGAGCCTTGAACTGGGGCAAGTGCAGTTCGCTGAAATCGAGTTCCAGATTACACTTATTGGCGATCTTTACGGTATTTGTCAAAGCTTCCGGGATCTCGGAGAAAGCTTCTCTCATCTCTTGAGGAGACTTGAAATACATCTGGTCTGTCTGAAACCGCATACGGTTATCGGCATCCAAGGTGGTCTGTGTCTGAATGCACAAAAGAGCGTCATGCGCTTTAGCGTCTTCTCTCTCTAAATAATGAACATCACTTGTCGCCGCGACCTGAAGATCCATTTCTTTGGCAAGTTTTATTACATCTTTGTTGATCTTGTACTGCTCTTTGATGCGATTATCCTGCACTTCAAGATAAAAGTCGTCTTTACCGAAAATATCGGCGTATTCTTTCGCGGTTCTTTTGGCTTCTTCCCATTGGTCGGATAAAAGAAAGTGAGCTACTTCGCCTTTCATACAAGCCGACATAGCTATAAGCCCTTTACTGCAGCGCGCAAGGACTTCTTTGTCCACTCGGGGTTTATAGTAGAACCCTTCCAAATATCCCGTGGAAACTATCTCCATAAGATTTTTGTAACCTGTTATGTTTTTCACTAAAAGTATTAGGTGATATGACGCGCCCTTTATCCCGTGACTGGTTTTATCAAATCGGCTTTCAGGAGCGACATATATCTCGCACCCTATGATGGGTTTAATACCTTTTTCACGCGCCTTTTCATAAAACTCTATGGCTCCGAACATATTACCGTGATCGGTAATAGCGCAAGCGGGCATTTTGTATTTTATCGCGAGATCCAGAAGTTCTCCAAGACGGCAAGCCCCGTCAAGAAGGCTGAACTGAGTATGTACATGTAAATGTACGAAATCTGATTTGGAGTTTGTCATGATATATATCTATGTCATTGCGAGGAGCAAAGCGACGAAGCAATCTCTTTAAGAGATTGCTTCGCTTCGCTCGCAATGACGATTGTGTTTTATTTCCTCTTCATCCCTACACGCTGAGCGCTCTGATAGACTTTACCTTCCGTCTGGATTGAAGGCGCGATTATCATGTTAACTCTCTGCATCTCCCGTATGTTGTGAGCTCCGAGGTTGCCCATGCTGGTAGCTAAAGCGCCTACCAGATTCTGCGTGCCGTCATCAAGACGCGCGGGTCCGTATAATATTTCTTCTAGAGTACCCGCGGTCCCTACTTGTATACGCGTACCTCTTGGGAGCGACGGATGAGGCATAGCCATACCCCAGTGATATCCTTTACCCGGAGCTTCTATGGCCCGGGCGAACGCATTCCCGAGCATTACCGCATCAGCCCCGGCCGCGAACGCTTTGCATACATCCCCGCCTGTAGCCATACCGCCGTCGGTGATTATAGGTACATATCTGCCTGTTTCTTTAAAATGAAAATCTCTTGCCGCGGCGCAATCACAGGTCGCCGTTATCTGGGGAACACCTATACCCAGAACTCCCCGTGAAGTACATGCGGTACCCGGCCCTATTCCCACAAAAATAGCCTGACATCCCGTTCCCATAACGGATAAAGCTACGTCATAGTCGACACAATTTCCCAGAAGAACCGGAATTTTCATTTTTTCGCAGAATTTCTTAAGATCAAGCGGTTCATATTCGGTAGATTCATGCTGTGTACTTATGACCGTCGATTGTATTACGAACATATCGCATCCCGCGTCTTTTGCTATAGGACCGAAATCACCGGCTACTTGAGGGTTACAGCTTACTATGGCCGGAACATTAGCGGCCTTTATTTCCTTGATCCTTTTGATGATAAGCTCTTTCTTTATTGGAGCGGAATATACGGCTTGTATGATCTGGGTGGACTCTCTTGCGTCACATGTGATTATCTTTTCTATTGCTTTGGAGGGATCTTCATATCGTGTGGACACTCCTTCAAGATGCAGGACCGCTATTCCCCCGAGCTTACCCATAGCTATAGCGAAATCCACGTCCACTACGCCGTCCATAGATGAAGCCATTATCGGTACCTGCAACTCTATGCCCCCTATTTTACAGCTCGTATCTACATCGTTAGGATTTATAGTCAGATTTCCCGGGACTAATGACACTTCATCGAACCCGTAACTACGCCTAGCTTTACGCCCTCTGCCTACCCACATTCCCATAATACCCTCCTCCAAAAAACATCGTTCCCGCGCAAAGCGGGAACCTTATTAAAAACGCACACTTCCGTCATTGCGAACGAACGACTTGTGGTGAGCGAAGTCGAACCAAGTGAGTGAAGCAATCTAATATAAATAACACGCCTAATAGTTGATATATAATACAAAAGAGGCCCGCCTTTGTCAAGGGATCTAGAGATCTTCGAGGGTGTAGAGGGCGGGGTTTAGGGTTCAGTTTTACTCGGCATAGGGCATAGAGCATGGCGCATGGCAGGACAGTCTAAAGGTCAAAAGTCTAAAGTCTAAAGTCAAAATTAGACCATAGACCAATGACCATAGACTATAGACCCGGCCCGGACGAAAAAGGCGTGTTCTCTGTCATTGCGAGGGAGCGTAAGCGACCGAAGCAATCTCGCCAATTAACGTATGGAACAGATTGCTTCACTACGTTCGCAATGACAGGACAAACGAGATATTAGAAGACGGAAGCGAGAAGGAAGATGCTGTGAACCATACAGGGTTCACGGCCGGATACCCTGCGCGGTATACGGCGAGAAAGAACATAACGTATCGGTCAAACACTATGAACTACGAACTATGAACTTTTAGACTTTTGGCTTTTTGATTTTGAATTTTGGCTTTTATAGACTCGTCGCGACCGCTCTCTGCATATCCTGCCATTCGGCGATCTCTTCGAATCGGATCGGGTTTATCCTAAGCGCATTGGTGATCTTTAGGAGATCTTCCATGCTCTCTATCGTATTATCCGATACTTGACCTAATAGATCGTTAATGGATTTTATCGCGGCAGTCCGGTCATTCCCGTTATAATAAAACGCAATATGCCTGGCCAACGCGGCTCTTGTCATGATATCGGGATATTCTTTTTCTTCCGGACGGGCATCTGTATATGCGTCAGGAACGACCGTAATATGCTCTTGATCCGAATACTGCTGCTGGGCAGCTTCGGCAAGTTCCGACCCTTTCATTTGCGGAGCAAAAAATACTATCCTTCCATCGGAAGGCAACTTGTCCCCCGCGTCTTTCACAGCCGCTTGATAACTTTTCTCTGTTTTTCCTGTGTCTTTATAAATAATGAACGGTACTATTTGCTGTTTATCGCTGAATTCT
>JBDRBI010000046.1:0-12548 GCA_043822885.1 Candidatus Omnitrophota bacterium | reverse complement strand
AAGAAGTGTGGATTATTGGGTTTATGGGATACTACAGCATATAGACAGCGTGAAACAACCTGAATGGGCGCCGTCTTCCCCCATGGGGGAAGATATCAAAGAACTTGAATATGAAAGTGCCCAATTATCTTGACACTACTGGGGACACAAGTGTCTGTCCTCTGACCCTGAAATATGTTATAATTATACCAAAATAAATAATTAACGTGCCAATATGGTGAATTATGTTCAGAATCAGACGCATTCATGATGATCTTTTGTTCCAGGATAAGGATGTGATCCTACAGGTTCAAACAATATTAAGATCTCAGTTTTCTATTTTGAGTGAAAAAGAGGTCCAGGAACTTTCATCGCAGTTGAAAAACCCTGTTAAATATAAATTCAGGTCTATATTGTTCGTAGCAGATGACGACAAAAACAGGGTTAAAGGTTTCGCGCTGCTTTTTTATATTCCGGATCTTGATTTCTGTTTTCTGGATTTTATTTCCGCGGCGAAATATCAAACAGGCAGAGGCATAGGAAGCGCTCTATATGAGCGTGTGCGCGAAGAGGCCGTTCTATTAAAAAGTACCGGCTTGTTTTTTGAATGTTTACCCGATGATCCTCTTTTATGCAAAGACCCCGAAACTCTCAAACAAAATAAAGCACGCCTTAGATTCTATGAGACCTTCGGAGCGAGACCTGTAATAAACACAAAATATGAGACTCCGGTTAAGGATGGCGGAGACAATCCTCCCTTTCTGGTTTTTGACGGTCTTGGGCTCGGTAAACCATTGATCCGCGATAACACCAAAAAAATAGTCCGAGCCATACTCGAGCGGCGATACGGCGCTATTTGTTCAAAAGAATACATCAATATGGTCGTTGATTCTTTTTTAGACGATCCCGTGAGTATACGGACGCCCAAATATACCTCTATCGAAACATCGGTCGTTGCGGGAAAGACCATACCCTTTGACAGAAAAATATATCTAGTTGTCAACGACAAGCATAAAATACATAATGTTCGCGAAAAAGGATATATTGAATCGCCCGTTAGAATAAAATCGATATACAAACATTTGGAAAACAACGAGTTATTTTTCAGGAACGACCCTAAGGAATACCCCGAAAAAGTTCTGGAAACGGTACATGACAAGGAATATATTATTTATTTCAAAAAACTCTGTGAGTTCCTTCAGCCAAACGAGTCTATGTATCCTTTTGTTTTTCCTGACCGTAAAACGGCACATCCCCCGAAGGAACTGCCCGTACGGGCAGGATACTATTGTGTGGACACCTTTACTCCTCTAAGCAGGAACGCTTTTATTGCCGCAAAACACGCCGTTAATTGTTCTCTAACCGCCGCTCAAAAACTGACCGAAGGGGTTAGCCGTATAGCTTACGCTCTAATACGCCCTCCGGGGCATCATGCGGGAAAAAAATCTTTCGGAGGATTCTGTTATTTTAATTCCACAGCCATATCCGCTCAATACCTGCGCGCATTCGGTAAAGTTGCCATACTTGATATAGATTATCACCACGGTAACGGACAGCAAAACATATTTTATGACAGAGATGACGTATTAACGGTTTCCATACACGGCCATCCGGTTCATGCTTATCCTTACTTTTCGGGATTCGCGGATGAAAAGGGATCAGGAGAAGGGTATGGATATAACCACAATTTCCCTTTACCAAAAACCATAACGTATGAAAAATATCAGACTACTCTTTCCCGAGCTCTGAAGATCATAAAAGACTACGATCCGTCATTTCTGATAGTAGCGTTAGGGTTAGATACGGCTAAAGGGGATCCCACCGGAACATGGGACCTGATAAGTAAAGATTTTAAAGAAAACGGAAGAATGATATCCGGTATCCGCGTCCCGACACTTGTTGTACAGGAGGGCGGCTACAACAACAGACTTATAGGGATCAACGTAAAAAGTTTTTTTGAAGGACTGTGGAACGAAACCTACGCTATTTAGTGTAATAGGGGACACAAGTATCTGTTCCCTTAACAAAAATGGCTAAAACTCCGCCTTGTAAATAATCCCTCAATTTTAGTCTTAAACCCGTTTATAAGCAATATAATGTTGTAAGTTCAGCTGAGGAAGCCTTTGCCGTTGTCAATAATTCTGTGACTTTTTATTGCATTAATGGTATAATTTTTTATACCTCTGTAATAATGCAAGTTGCGCCTTTTTCTACTCTGTGAGCACATATGAGAAAAAGTTTATTTTTACCAAGGATTATTTTGATATGTCTGGGCATATTGCCTTTATCAGACATTCTCGATATTGCGCATATAGCAGAACCCTCTAAATGCACTTTATCCATCACTCCCTTTTTTGATGAGTCTGCCCATGTTTTTGATGAAAACAGATCAAAAATCGAGATGCAACTTATTCTTACCATGGTTACCCGCAAGAAGGAACTATCACAGATAAAATTGAACGCTGCATTGGATGATATGTATGAAAATAAACCGATCGGAAGATATCTTAACGTAGCTTCTGAACCCGTTCAAGAAGGGGAAAATGTCAGAATGGAAATAGACTTTCTTGAAGGCCCCTACCGCGGCTTTAAAAAGGCCCTATATATCTCTCCGGTATCATCTTCACATGAGGAGCAAACGATAGCTGAACTGCTGACTGATCTTACGCGGGATACCGCCTTAGACCCCTGGAAAACCCGCTCTGAAATACCTGAAACGGCCTTTGCCGGTATACATTTCAAAGGAGACACCTTCGAACTTGCCTATTCCTATGAGGGGAATAATGTAACAGAAAGTTTTAATATCCCGGCTCAGCGCAAGATGAAGGACCAATTGCTGAGATTACTCAGGAAAATCGAAGTCAGCAATAACATAAAAATTGACGGTATCGGTATAAGCGGTTTGAGCGAAGAGGAAACTCGTGCTCTTGGTTCTTATCTCTGGTTGAAAGGCGACCATGTATGGGAAATGGTACAAGCAGAAAAAGGCAATGGTCCCGATATCGCGATCAATAATTCTAAGACCATCGCCGGTAAATTCACAAAAAAAGGGGAAAAATATGAGTATAATACAATTCAAATTTTCCGGGATGACAAGGATAACAAAGTCAAGGTCCATGATATAGTAACTCCCGAGGATCATAAAGCGATCACCGATGAAGAAGAATGGAAAATATTCGAAAAGCTTACGAATGTCGCCGAAAAGCAAAGAACAAAAATACTTTTCTTTAATTCTACCGCCCAGGGCGGAGGCGTCGCTCTTATGAGACATTCTCTTATCTCCTTACTCCGAGCCAAAGGGGTAGACGTGGATTGGCATAATTTAACCGTTGAACCACGGAACCCCGATGAAACTGCTATTTTTGAAATGACCAAAAAAAAACTTCACAACGTTTTCCAAAATGTCTCCAAACTTCCCAGGGAAGAACAGTATTTGACAGAGGATGAATACCGTAAATATCGAAACTGGTGCGAACGCAACGCCAGGGAAAAGTTCGCCGAAAGCATAAGAAGTGCCAGCGTTATAGTAATTGACGATTACCAACCTTCGGGCATGATCCCTGTAATAAAAGAGCTGAACCCGAGGGTAAAGATAATATACCGATCGCACATACAAATAAGAGCGAAAGAGTTCATCAACATACCGGAAGATACTCCGCAGAAACATAATTGGGATCTTATATGGGGTTCCATAAAGAACGATGTTGATTTTTTTGTAACCCATCCTATAGATGAATTTATACCGGATACCGTCCCCCTAGCCAAGGTAGGCAAAATGCCGGCCACAACAGACATGCTTGACGGGCTGAACAAAGAGCTGACGAAATACCAGATGGACTATTATTTCCGTCTCTTCAACCAAACACTCGAAGCCACAGGACAGGTCCAGCTTGATAGGAGCCGTCCATATATCATCCAGCAAGCTAGGTTTGACCCTTCGAAAGGCATCTCGGACGTTCTTAAAAGCTATGCCATACTATGCAGCAGATTGCTTGCCGAGGGATTCGACAAAAGCAAGGTCCCGCAGCTTGTGATCATGGGACATGGAGCGGTTGACGATCCGGAAGGGAATCCTTTATATCAGCAAACTCGGGCTGAAATAGAAGCTGATTTTCCGCATATTGCGCATGACATTAAAGTGACCAGCCTACCCCACAACGACCAGATCATGAATACTCTTTTAAGAGGCAACTATCTTGCCCTGCAGCTTTCTACGGCAGAAGGTTACGAAATAAAAGTATCCGAGGCTCTAGACAAAAGAAAGCCGGTTATTTCATATAATGTAGGCGGAATACCCCTGCAGATACGTAACGAGATCAACGGATATGTCTTACCCGAAACCGGAGATGTAAATACCGTTGCCGATAGAATATACGGATTGCTGACCGATAAAGAACTTTACTCCTGGATGAGCGAAAACGCCGGAAATCTCAGACGTAAAGATGCCTGTACGGTCGCGAATGCCATTAACTGGCTTTTTCTGGCAACGGAACTGGATAAGGGTAACGCCGTACCGGGGAATAAAGACTGGGTAAGAGATATAGCTTTCCGTGAATACGGCCCGAAAGTGACCCTTGACGAAGTTAACAGGGCTTATAAACTTATTGAAAACAACATGGTTTTATGTAAACAGGGCAGAAACCTTTTAGGCAAGCATCTTACATCTTTGGGTACTATTCACTCTCAGGTTAAGGACCCTATAGACATCATATTGGATCTATCTCTGCTGCCATCGCCTGAGAGCGACCCCGACCAATTCAACCAAAACCTGGAAACTATCGCCGGAGTAGTATCCCCTTATGCCGGCATGAACAAAGTGAATTTTATTTTTGAAAAAGGATTTGCTCTTAAGGGATCTGTGAATATATCAAATGACTTAAAATATGATATTGAACATTCCCCCGACCCCGATACTTTTATCGGCCTGCTGAAAAAACATATAAAAGCAAGGCCCTATTATATTTTCCGTCAAAATGAGCTTGACGAGATGATGCAGCAAAGGTTCAGGACCGAAAGGACCGGTACGACAGATAAACCGATGAAAGTTCTAGAAGTCCCTGTAATTTCCAAGGAGCTGGCGTTATGGATGAGGAAAAAAAAGATAAGTCTCTCCGAAAACCAATTCCCCGTTACGCTAGAAGGACTTACACAAGAGAATATAAGAGGTCTGCCTATAAGAAATTTTGAAGGCGCGTTCACCGTAGGACTTTTAAAGGCGGTTTTGGCAAAAGAACGAAATAAGATCACTGAAACAGGTTCTTCCCCCGAAAATTCAGAAGAATATCAGCAACTGCGAAATGATGTTCTTCAGAAGATGAAAAAAATATTTGATGCTATTCGGGGAGATCTAAGGTTAGATAAAGAAACACTGGAATATCTTATTTCTCTTGACCCCACACAACGACTGAACCGTGCTATTGAGACCTATATTCCGCCCATATCACGCATGAACCCCAGGCTTTTACAGAAACTTCACGAAGCCATGCATAAACCCCTTGTTTCCGCGTAAACTATTTTCCCGGACCAAAACAAATACGAACATTGGGGGTCAAACCTTGCCACGGGACACTTTTATATTTCAAAAATGGCGTGCCAGGCAGGAACCCGAGGAGCAAAGCGACGAGAGTCCCTGTCCTGGCACAGCACCGAAACGAGTATTTTTTTGGAGAAATGCATTTCTCCAAAAAAAACGCAGTGCAGGTGCGATAAATTGTCCTTCAGGTTAACTGCGCATACAATTTATCTAGCCATTGAAAAAAAAGGACAGACATGAGCTTTCGCTTGGTGCTGTCCTTTTTTTAATGGCGTGCCAGGCAGGATTCGGCGCCTCTGGGCTCATTTTATGACACTGGCCCTCGCTTACGCCTCGTGCCAGAATATATCTTCGCCCTCCGGTCGGCCAGCCGCTTTTTCGGTTGTGCTCGTATCCTCACCGGTTCGGATACTTCGTTGTATTAAAGGCTCAAAAGCTCCTTTCGAATCCTGCCCGGCACTTAGATACACAATAAAAAAATGGCAGCTTAAGCTGCCATTTTTTATATATGGCGTGCCAGGCAGGATTCGAACCTGCGACCAACGGTTTCGTAGACCGCTACTCTATCCAGCTGAGCTACTGGCACGCGTTAAAAATCGAATTTTATTCTATCATAACTGCATAGATAGTCAAACAGTGAAATTCTAACCAGGTTAGCTAGCTAACCTGGTTAGATCTGTCAGGTTAGAGTTTTATAGGCACCCTTCATTCTATCTTCTACCCTCTATCTTCTAACTTCTCTTGGAGGTTCATTTCACTTTATACACATATTTCCTATGCCCGATATCCAGGATATGAATGGTGAGTATCTTTTTTTCTATGGAATAGATTATGCGGTAAACACCCGCGCGGTAAGACCATTTGCCTTTCAGGGAAAGTTTCAGCGGTTTGCCTATATAGGGGTTTCCCGCGAGAGAGAGCAACGCGGATCTTATTTTTTTGAATATGAGAATATTCTTCTTATGCAGAGATTTATATTCTTTTTCGGCGATCCTAGAGAAATGTATCTTATACAAGGCCTATTTCCTTTTCTATTGCTTCCAGGGTTCGTACATAGCCCTTCTTTATATCCTTTTCCGACTCCTTGATCCTTTTCATGAGCGGTTTGTCGGATAGAACGTCCAGTGTTTCGAGAAGGCTTTCATAATCTTCGATAGACATCATTAAAGCCGTGGGTTTACCTCTTTTAGTGATAATAAATCTGTCCATTTTGTCATCTATAGCCTTGATCACCGAGGGCAGTTTAGGTCTAAGTTCTTTTAATGTTATATTTCTGGTCATGTTATTACCTCCTAAAATAAGTATACATTAAAGTGTATACTTAGTCAAAGACATTAGGAGGGAGAGGCGCGTCTTTAAGCGCCGCGCATAAGTCCTCAACCGTACCCCTAAACCGGTGATAGTCGGGGATGGAGATGAGGCGGGCTTCTCTGGCCATCTCAAGTAAAGGGATAAGGTCCATGCATGAGTAATACGCCTCAAATAACAATATCGAGCGTCTTTCAGGGGATGCCGGGACGGAAGACCTTGCTATGATCTGAACAATTGAGAGAGAAACCTGCCTTATTTTATCTTTCAGAGAAAGATGCTTTTCCGGGAAATCGGCCGATACAAAATGAATATTTTTCGCGAAAGTAAGCGCCTGCCAGTAAACCCTCATGTTTTCAAATTCAAATTTCATAATACACCCCCATATATATAGACACCAAAAAGGGGGAAATTATCTCAAAAAAAAGTCTAAAGTCTAAGGTCTAAAGTCTATGATCGGACATCTCTCGGACCCTTTTTATCGTTGTCAAAAGGCGGGAAACGGGGTACGATAGTCGAATCATGGAAAGAAAAAACAATAAAAAAGCTATAGTTATGCTCTCAGGCGGACTGGATAGTTCTCTCGCGCTCAAGATGATAAATGATCAAGGCATAGAAGTCCTGGCGCTACATTTCACATCTTCCTTCTGTAAATGTGACGGGGCGGGCGCTTGCGGATCTACGGCAAAAAAAGTATCGGACCTGGTGGGCAGCGAACTCAAGATCATCAGGTTAGGGCAGGAATACTTGGACCTGATAAAGGCTCCCAAACACGGATACGGCAAGAACATGAATCCGTGTATAGATTGCCGCATCCTTAAGTTCAAATACGGACGTAAGATAATGGAGGAAGTCGGGGCCTCTTTTATTGTAACGGGTGAGGTCTTGGGTCAAAGACCTATGTCCCAGCACAAAAGAGCGATGATGACAATAGAAAAAGAATCCGATCTTGAAGGGTTAATAGTACGTCCCTTATCGGCTAAAGTATTGGAACCTAGCATACCCGAAAAAGAAAACTGGGTTTCAAGAGATCTCTTCCTGGATCTTCAGGGACGTAACAGGACACCTCAGATAAAACTTGCCGAAGAACTGGGAATAAACGATTATCCTTGTCCGGCAGGGGGCTGCCTATTAACGGATCCGGGTTTTGCCCGAAGATTAAAAGATCTGATAGAACACGGAACTCTGGATACAAATAACGCCGAATTACTGAAAATAGGCAGACATATCAAAATAACACCCGAGTTTAAGTTTGTTGTAGGGAGAAATGAGAAAGAGAACGATATCCTGAAAGCTTTAGCTCAGGAAGATGATATTATTTTGGAAGCAAAAGAAGATATTTCCGGGCCCACATGTATAGGCAGGGGAAAGGCCTCCGAAAAAGATATAGAGATAGCCGCGCAAATTACGGCGAGATACATTACTTTAGAACAGGACGAGATCGATATAGCGGTGCAAAAAGGAAAAAACGCGGAAAAATATTATATACGCGCCTATAAGATGAAAGACGAAGACATAAAAAAGATGATGCTGGTGTAAATATGAATGTACACGAAATTTATATGAAACAAGCTTTATTGGAGGCACAAAAAGCGTTCGATGAAGACGAAGTCCCCGTGGGCGCGGTAATAGTCCATAACGGAGAGATCATCGCAAGGGCCCATAATCAGATAAGAACGCTTAAAGATCCCACCGCTCACGCTGAAATGATAGCTATAACTCAAGCCGCGGCGCATTTACGGAACGAAAGATTGAACGGATGCGATCTTTATGTCACGATCGAACCGTGTTCAATGTGCGTAGGAGCGTGTATCCTGGGGAGGCTGGAGATGATCGTTTACGGAGCATGCGATCCTAAAACGGGGGCATGCGGATCGGCTATAGACTTAATAAAACCCGGCCTGCATAACCACAATATCGAAGTAATAAGCGGCATAATAGAACCGGAATGCCGCGCGATAATACAGAATTTTTTCTTAGATAAGAGATAAGTTGAATAGTATAATATCCTTATGAAAACACTCACACTGGATCTTAAGGCGGTTCTGCGGGAAGCTTATACGGTCGCCGCTCTTGTCTGCTTGTCCCTAGCCCTTCCTTTTATTTTCCATTTGATACCCCGGCAGGGAAGCGTTCCTTTAGGGGTTGTATTTTTGCCGATCTATTACGCTCCTCTGATAGGCGTTATCTTATTTAAAAAACGCGCCGGGATATTAACGGCCGTACTGGCTCCGGTGATAAATCATTTGATCACGGGAAGGCCCGACGGCAATATGCTTATTTTGCTCTCTCTGGAAATACCGGTATTCGTCGGGATATATTCTTTTATGTCGGATAAGGCCGCCGCGCCGGGAGCCGGCATCAAGGATACTTTCAGGATAATAGCGAGCTATGTAATATCCGTTCTTTTATGTTCCGCGATTTTGGGACAGGCCCCGCATCTTATTTTCAAAGGAAATACCGTAACGCTCTTTTTGAGATCGCTTTTTATGTCTTCCCCCGGGATCTTAATACTGTGCCTTTTATCCCGAACGCTGAACAAATACAAAATATCTCATGATAGATCTTAGTTTTAAAGATATATTTTCAAGGATCGAAAAAGCCAAATTAGGGGATTTTGATCTGGTAGTAGGCATTAAAGAGGGCGGGTTGATCCCGTCAATTCTAGCCGCTTACAAATTGAACTGCGCTTTGGAATTTATAAAGGTCCGGCATAGAGACGAAAATAATGAACCGATATTCGATACACCTCGGGCCGAAAGCACAAAAATAAAAAACGGCACGGCTGAAAAGATATTAATAGTCGATGATGTTTCCGTAACGGGAAAGACCCTGGACACAGTCAAAAAAATATTAGGCCAGAGCGGCGTAAAAACCCTGGTCCTCAAAGGCAAAGCGGATCACGTACTTTTCCCCGAAATAGACGGATGCGTTAACTGGCCCTGGAGATAACAATGGAACAATTCTTTTACTCTTTAGAAGCGTACTTAAAGACCAAGATCCGGAGAAGCACCTTTCTCAAGATCATTTTGGGAGGTTTTACATATTACATATCCAACAGCGCTTTCCTTAAAATGGCTTTTGCCAAGACAGCTATCTCCGAAGGCAGAAAAAAACGCGAAGTGACCGCGGACTATGATCTTGTTTTGGCGGAAGGCCCTGACCCGTACGCGAATATGGTTAACGCGGTCAATAAAATGGGAGACATGGATAGATTCGTAAAAAAAGGCGATATAGTGGTCGTAAAACCCAACATGGCCTGGGACCGCAGCGTAGAACAGGGGGCGAATACCGATCCGATGGTCGTCAGCGCATTGGTCGAAATGGCTTATAAGGCCGGGGCCAAACAGGTTAAAGTATTTGACGCGCCCTGCAATGATGAAAAACGATGCCACGAGAACACCGGTATCGCGAAAGCCGCCGCAGAAAGCGGCGCCAAGGTGAGTTTTGTCAATCATTGGGACGTGGTTAAATGCAAGTTCCCGTACAAAAGCCCCATGGAGGGATGGCCGGTTTTCAGAGAAGCGGTCGATTGCGACGTTTTTATTAACGCTCCCGTACTTAAACATCACCGCCTGACAACGCTTACTCTAGCCATGAAAAATCTCATGGGGATATGTTCGGGAACAAGGGGAATGATCCATATAGATATAGGCGGCAAACTGGTCGATATAACCGATTTTATCAAACCCGATCTTAACGTTATTGACGGCACGCGGTATTTACAGCGTAACGGCCCGAGCGGCGGGAACCTTGAAGATGTGGTCAGACTTGATAAAGTGATAGTCTCGACCGACGCGACGCTTGCGGATACGTTTGCCGCTGATTTAGTTAAAGTGGACCCTAATGAACTGCCTAACCTCAAAGCCGCGTACGAACGCGGGTTCGGTATCACGGATATATCAAAAGCGCGGATAGCGAAAATATAATGAAAAAACTTATTGCCGCACGAAGACTATCCCAGGTTATCTTTTTCTCGGTGTTCGTCTATATATTATGGTCGACCACGTATCCTCTCAAAGGTTTTATTCTGCCGGAAAAAATATTTTATTTTGATCCACTGGTAATGTTCGCGGTCTCCGCGGTCAACAGATTATGGCTTCCGGGAATTATTTTTGCCGTTATTGTCTCTCTTCTTTCGGTAGTATTCACCAGGTTTTTCTGCGGATGGATCTGTCCTCTCGGGTCGATGATGGATCTGTTCGGAAATTTTAATAAAAAGAAGATCGTCCTGAACGATAGACAGAACGCGGTATCCAGAAAGATAAAATTTTTTATATTGGCAGCAGTAGTTCTGTCCGCTTTTATGAAGGTCCAGATAGTATGGATCTTTGATCCTCTGGTGATCGCCGCTAGATTCGTATCGCTCAACCTGATACCCGCGGCGACCGCCGGTGTAGATAATACTTTGATAGGCGTTATAAAAACTTTCGGTCTTTACGAGGGTCCCGTGTACGAATTATACGGTTTCCTCAGAACTAATTTTCTTGGCGTTAAAGTGGTCTATTTTAACAACGCTCTGCTCATCTTCGCTTTTTTTGCCGTCATTGCCGCCGTAAATCTATTTATCCCGAGAGCCTGGTGCAGGTTCATATGTCCATTAGGCGCGATCTACGGTTTGCTCGGTAAAATAGGCCTGCTTCAAAGAGAGGTTAAAGGCTGCGTCGATTGCGGCGTGTGCGCGAAAAACTGCCGTATGGGGGCTATCAAAAAAGATATAAGTTATGTTAAAAGCGAATGCGTTCTATGTATGGATTGCATTTATGACTGTTCTCCCGCCGGGACTTCTTTCAACATAAAATATCCGATGGGTCCGGCCTTGAAAACGGTAGAGAAAAAACAAGATGGTGCGCCCGCGGCCAAGAAAGGCATCACAAGGAACCAATTTCTTTTTATTGTATTTAGTTCAATTCTATCCCTGGGTTTCAAATTCAAGGATCCGTTCAGAAAAAACAGTAAGTTCATAAGACCGCCCGGGTCTCTGAATGAAGATCATTTCTCGGACCGATGCATAAGATGCGGCAACTGCATGAAAGTATGCCCGACCAATGTTCTTCAGCCGGTGTTATTTGAAGGAAGCATGCAGGATATCTGGACCCCGCATTTAGTCGCCGATATCGGGTATTGCGAATATAACTGTAAACTCTGCACCGATGTATGCCCGACCGGCGCGATCCGTAAAATATCCCTGGATGAAAAGAAAAACATAAAGATCGCGTCATCAAAAATAGACAGGACCATTTGCTGGGCATGGGAAGAGAAAGAGAACTGCATCGTATGTGAAGAACATTGCCCGGTGCCGAGTAAAGCCATAAAGATCAAAGAAGAAACCCATAACGGTATGATACTTAAGAAACCCGTCGTCGACGAGTATCTCTGTATAGGCTGCGGCATCTGCCAGAACAAGTGCCCCGTCCGCCCGGAGAGAGCCATCCGCATTTATAAACCGTAAATATACCCCCGATATCAAAACACTTCTCAAAACAAATGAAATGTGCTAGAATTACGACCGATGGCGTTCCCGAGCGACCGGGAAGATAAGTACCTTAAAATAGATCAAGGATATCAGTAGAAAAAAATGAAAAACGGTTGGGAAACAGAAAAAGAAAAGATCTTGAAAAACATGCGGCTATCAGCAAAAGAAAAACTAACTAGGATAAAAAAGGTTCAAGAGTTTACCGAGTTCTTTTCAACAAAAAAGGCGAAGAGCACAAGAAAAGCTCTTTTA
>JBDRBI010000045.1:0-11539 GCA_043822885.1 Candidatus Omnitrophota bacterium | reverse complement strand
TAAAAGAGGACTTGAAGATTATTTTCCCAGAGAAACGCATAGGATCATGGTGATGATACCGATGAATTTAACGGGTACAGCCAATAAATATGACGTGATAGCTACTCTTTCCGGAGGCGGTTCTACCGGTCAGGCAGGAGCATTAAAACACGGCATATCGAGAGCTCTTATAGAGACCGATGAAACGCTGAGGATAGCGTTGAAAAAAGCGGGACTTCTTACCAGGGATCCTAGAGCGAAAGAAAGAAAGAAGTATGGGCAGAAACGCGCGCGTAAGCATTTCCAGTTTTCAAAACGTTAGTAATAAACGGTTTAAATTACATCGGAGGCCACGCTTATGCGTGGCCTTTTTTTATGTGTTTTTATTGGTATTTCCATAAAAACACATAATCCACCGTAGCCCAATAATATATAAGTAGTTCGGCGAAGGTGGATCTATAATAGGAAGCCTTTTTAATTGACATGCTAAAGGGTTTACTCTATACTTTATTTTTCGTAGTAATATTATATGGGGCTGTGAATGCGGTCATATTATGCGGACTGGGTAGAGATCTTTGAATGTTGGATGAAAGAATGATATATATCGCGCTAATGGAGGGATAGATGATACGGGTAGGGATAGTAGGAATAACCAGTTACACGGGTGAGGAACTGATAAAACTTCTTTTGAAGAACAAAGATGTTGAGATAACTTCACTTTCGGCACGTGTAGAGGATAAAACCTCTATAGCGGACCTATATCCGGAACTTAAAGGTAAACTGGATGTTCCGTATAAGACTCTTGATATAGACGATGTTGCAGGAAAAAGCGATATAGTATTTCTGGCTCTTCCTCACACGGTGTCTAAGGATATAGTTCCGGAGTTCCTAAAAAAAAAGAATAAGGTCATAGATCTCAGCGCCGATTATAGGCTGCCGGGTAAGGTCTATTCTGAATGGTATGGAACCGATCAGGCGGATGAAAAGGATCTGGATAGGGCCGTGTACGGATTGCCCGAACTTAATCGGGAGAAGATACGGAAGGCCCAACTAGTAGCCAATCCGGGATGCTATCCTACCAGTATTGTTTTGGGACTCCTGCCGGTGATCAAAGATGGCTCGGATAATGAAGGGATCATCATAGTAGATTCTAAGAGCGGGATCACGGGCGCGGGAAGGAAAGCGGCAGAAAAAATAGAGAGCGATGATAAGGAGACTCAGAATTTCAAGTGTTACAAACCCAATGCTCATCAACATATACCTGAAATAGAGCACATATTGTCAAAAGAGGCAGGGAAGAAGATCGAAGTAACATTCGTTCCGCATCTGCTCCCGATAAAAAGGGGGATACTCTCAACGATATACGTTCGTTACGAGGGGATGGAACAAGAAGAACATATATACGATCTGTATAAGCAAAAATATGCTAACGAACCGTTCGTTCGGATAAAACCTTTAGGGGAGATGCCGGAGATAAAGGATGTAGCTTATACGAACTTTTGTGATATAGGGATAAAGGTGACACGGGGGACGTTGATAATAGTTTCTGTTATTGATAATCTGCTAAAAGGAGCCAGTGGTCAGGCGGTGCAGAATATGAATATCATGTGCGGATTTGATGAAAGTGCGGGATTGGATTAAAAAGAGTAGGGGCAATTCATGAATTGCCCCTACATTAAGATGGACAGGAAAAATATGAAGAAACATAAACTTCCGAAAGGATTTCTTGCTAACGGGATACATTGCGGATCGAAGAAGAAGAGAAAGGACCTGGCTCTTCTTTATTCGGAAGAGCCATGTAAAATTGCGGCTATATTTACGCAGAACGCGGTCAAGGCTGCTCCGGTAATTCTTGCCCAGGAGCAGCTTAAAAGGACCGGAAAGATAAGGGCAGTAGTAATAAACTCCGGGAACGCGAATTGTATGACGGGAAAACGCGGGTTAGAAGATTCAAAAAAAATGACACGGATAATGGCGGATATACTGGGAGTCGTACAGAATGAGGTCTTGGTTTCGTCTACAGGAATAATAGGCGAAGTTCTGGATCTGAAACCCATTATAAAAGGGATGAAAGAAATAGTTGAAGGACTTTCACCTTACGGTACGGTAAATGCTGCGGATGGGATAATGACCACGGACCGGTTCCGTAAAATAGCTGAGCGCAAGGTTATCGTGGGAGGGAAGAAAATAAGTATTGTAGGGATAGCTAAAGGTGCGGGAATGATCAAGCCCAATATGGCGACTATGTTGTGTTATATCATGACAGATGCCAATATATCGGGAAAAGCCCTTAAAAAGGCTTTGAAAAATAGTGCCGGTAGTTCATTCAATGCAGTCTCTGTGGATGGCGATATGAGTACGAACGATACGGTAATGCTTTTGGCTAACGGTTGCTGTGGGAATAAGATGATAGGAGAGAAGGGAAAAGATTTCGAGGTTTTCAGTGAGAATCTTAATGTTATTGCGCACGAACTTGCCAAAATGATCGTTCTTGACGGTGAAGGAGCGGAAAAATTTATTGAGGTGCATGTCAAGAAGGCGAAGACTGTAGGGGATGCTAAAAAGATCGCTGAAGCCGTTGCGAGTTCACTCTTGGTCAAGTGTGCCGTATTAGGGGGAGATCCTAATTGGGGAAGGATCGCTTCTTCGGCCGGAGCCAGTGGAGTAGAGTTCGATCCCGAGAAGATCTCGATAAGGTTGGATGGAGTGACCTTTTTTAAAAATGGAAAGACAGTAAAACGGGTTAACCGGAAAAAGTCCGCGGTTTTTAAGGGAAAAGAAGTTAAAATAGAAGTTGTACTCAATAGGGGGAAAATGGAAGCTAAATTTTTCTCATGTGATATATCAAAAAAGTATATAACGCTGAATTCATATTATACGACATGAGGAGCAAACATGGAAGAGGCGATCAAAAAAAGTCAGGTGTTAATAGAGGCGCTGCCTTATATAAAAAAATTTTTTAACAAAGTAATTGTTATAAAATTCGGCGGAAGTACTCTTCATGACAAAAATACGCGGCATATGGTGCTTCAGGATATGGTTTTCATGAAGTATGCCGGAATGAAGCCCATTTTAGTGCATGGCGGAGGACCTCATATAAGCGAAGAGCTCAAAAAAGCCAATATAGAGACCAGGTTCATAAATGGCCTGAGGGTTACTTGTGAAAGGTCTATGGGGGTAGTGGATTCTGTCCTTATGGATGTGAATAGATCTCTCGTGAAAGAGATAGCGGAAGCGGGCGGAGAAGCTTTCGGATTGAGCGGGAAAGAGAACAATATGATACAAGCGGTAAAAAAAGAAGGACCGGATCTCGGGTACGTAGGGAAAGTGGAGGCGATAGAAACTACTATACTTGATAGGCTTCTGTCCACTAACATCATTCCCGTTATTTGTCCTGTGGGTAAAGGGAAAGATAATAAGATGTACAATATAAACGCGGATGAAGCCGCTTCAAATCTCGCGATAGCTTTGAACGCGGAGAAGTTCGTAGTGCTGACGAATGTAAGAGGCGTGATGAAAGATAAAAACGATCCCGGATCTTTATTTCATTCGCTTACTATGGAAACGGCGAAGCATCTTATAAAAACAAATGTGATAGAAGGCGGAATGGTCCCGAAGACACAGGCTTGTCTCCATGCTCTTTTGGGAGGGGTGCGCAAGGCCCATATAGTTGACGCCAATCTTTCTCATGCGCTGCTTTTGGAGATATTTACGGATAAAGGTATCGGGACGGAAATAGTTAGCGGTTAATAGTGGCTTTTATTGGGTCCCGGGTCTCCCCCGGATCAAGTCCGGGGTCGCCTGGGATGACGATTTTTGAGATTGCTTCACCCCTTCGGGGTTCGCAATGACAGAATTAAAATGGTTCGCAATGACGGACTTTTTCTTCGTCATTGCGAGGAGAGAGCGCAGCGAAGGACGCGGCAATCCCTTGTAAAGAGATTGCTTCACCCCTTCGGGGTTCGCAATGACGGAATTAAAGTGGCTCGCAATGACGGGACGGGATGAGAGAAGGTGAAAATATGAACTTAAACGAAGTGAAAAAACAATATGACAAATATGTCCTGGCAACATATACGCGGACAGATCTTTGTCTGGTAAAAGGGAAGGGCACTTGGGTAGAAGATATAGATGGGAACAAATATTTAGATTTTTTCCCGGGCTGGGCAGTGAGCGGGACCGGACATTGTCATCCTAAAGTCATATCCAGGATGGAAGATCAGCTTAAAAAGATACTTCATGTATCCAACAATTTTTATAATGAAGTCCAGCCGCAGCTCGCGCAAAAGATAATAGAGCATTCTTTTCCGGGAAAAGTGTTTTTCGGTAATTCCGGAGCCGAAGCCAATGAAGGGGCCATAAAGTTCGCCCGTAAATACGGAAGCACGACTTCAAGGTATGAAGTTATAACCATGGAAAAGTCTTTTCATGGGCGTACAATGGCTACTCTCACGGCTACGGGACAGGATAAGGTGAAGAAAGGATTCGCTCCTTTGCCGGAAGGGTTTAAACATGTACCGTTCAATGATGTAGGCGCTCTTAACTCGGCGATAACCGATAAAACTATCGCTATTATGATCGAACCTATACAGGGAGAAGGCGGGATAAACGTTCCGAGTAAAGCGTATATGAAAGCCATAAAGAGCATATGCGGGGAAAAAGATATCCTTCTCATTTGTGATGAAGTCCAGACCGGGATGGGGCGTACCGGAAAGATGTTCGGATACGGCCATTTTGACGCGGAACCGGATGTAATCACTCTGGCAAAATCTTTGGGCGGCGGAATGCCTATAGGAGCGGTGGTCATAAAAGAAAAGTATAAAGATGTTCTTGGTCCCGGATCTCATGCCTCGACATTCGGAGGAAGCCCTATAGTATGCGCGGCGGCTTTGGGTGTTTTTGACGCGATAGAACAAGAAGGGCTTTTGGAGAACGTGGATCTTATGGGTAAATACCTGACAGAGGGAATAAAGAAGATAAAGGATCCCAAAGGACTTATAGGGAAGATCAAGGGGCTGGGGCTGATGCTGGGAGTGGAGCTTAACATTGAGGATGGGTCAATTGTCGTGGAAGAATGCAGGAAAGAGGGGTTACTTATAAATTGTACGCAGAACAATATCTTGCGTATCATGCCTCCTATTACGGTCACAAAAGAAGAAATTGATATGGCTCTTGAAAAACTTTCGAAAGTATTGGAGAAAATATGAAAAAACATCTTATATCGATAGAGGATCTTAATGAAAAAGAGATACTGGACCTTATGAAACTAGCCCGAAAATTAAAAAAGGCGCCCCTGTCCAGGAAGACTGTCCTAAAAGATAAGACCTTGGCGCTTCTTTTTCAAAAACCTTCAAATAGGACAAGGATATCTTTTGAAGTGGCCATGGTGCATCTCGGCGGATATGTACTTTACTTGAGCCCAAGAGAAATAAAAATGGGTACACGGGAGCCGGTAAAGGACGTGGCGCGTGTTCTGTCGCGCTATGTTGACGGAATAGTGGCGCGCGTGTTCTCTCATGATGATATGACCGCGCTGGCCGCGTATTCGGACGTTCCCGTGATAAACGGATTATCGGATCTGGAACATCCATGTCAGGCATTAAGCGATCTTTTCACGATATTAGAAAAGAAGAAAACACTTAAAAAGGTTACATTTTCCTATATAGGCGACGGAAACAATGTTCTTAACTCTTTGATGATCGCAGCGGCTAAGACCGGGATGAATATGAAGATCGCGACCCCGGAAGGATACGGGCCGAAGAAAGAAATGTTGGACATCGCGTCAGAAGAAGCCGGGAAAAAAGGAAGTCTGGTAGAGGTGTTCAATGATCCTCATGAAGCCGTAAAAAACAGCGACATAGTGTATACCGATGTGTGGGTAAGTATGGGGCAAGAGGAAGAGAGAGAAAAAAAGTTAAAGGCGTTTCAGGGTTTTCAGGTCAATGAAAGCCTTATGAGGTCGGCAAAGGAAGATGCTCTTATCATGCATTGCCTTCCCGCGCATCGCGGGGAGGAGATCACGGATATCATAGACGGAAAGAATTCTATAGTGTATGACCAGGCGGAAAATAGAATGCATGTACAGAAAGCGATATTATTGAGATTGTTGGGGAAAAAATAAAGTCAGAAAAGACCATAGACAATAGACTTGAATTGACTGATGTGCGTATGTAAGGAGATTGCTTCGCTTTACTCGCAATGACCACTCTTTGTCATTGCGAGGAGGAGCGAAGCGACGACGAAGCAATCTCAACTATATGCAACATACAAATGCGAATAGGAGATCATAATGAATAAAAAGAAAGTTGTATTAGCATATTCCGGCGGACTTGATACCTCGATCGCCATTAAATGGTTAATGGACCGCGGATATGAAGTAATTTGTTTTATGGGTGATGTCGGACAAGGCGCGGATGTAAAAAAAGCGAAGGCACGCGCTCTTAAAATAGGCGCGGTAAAATGTGAAGTAGCCGATCTTAAGGAAAAGTTCGTCACGGATTACGCCTTTCGCGCGTTAAAGGCAGAGGCGTTGTATCAGGGAAAGTACAACCTGGCTACGGCTCTTTCACGTCCGATAATTGCCGAAGCGCAGGCGAACTTCGCGAAAAAGATCGGCGCGGATGCGGTTTCTCACGGATGTACGGGTAAGGGTAATGATCAGGTAAGGTTTGAAGTTACGTATCATATCAAAGCTCCTAAACTTGAGGTCATAGCTCCCGTAAGGGAATGGGAACTTACAACACGCGAATCTGAAATAGATTACGCGAAAAAACATAATATCCCGATCGATCAGACCAAAAAGAAACTGTACAGTATCGACTTGAACCTTTGGGGTATTAGCGTTGAAGGCGGCAAACTGGAAGATCCGATGTTCGAACCGACAAAAGACACATATATAAGCATTGCCCGGCCGGAAGAAGCACCGCAGAAACCGGAATATGTGACTATTTCGTTCCGTAAAGGCATCCCGTACGCCATAAACGGGAAAAAATACAACCCGGTCGAATTGGTTCAGAAACTGAAGAAGTTAGGCAGTATCCATGGAGTCGGAAGGGTCGATATGGTCGAAGACCGGCTTATAGGGATAAAATCACGCGAGATCTATGAATCACCCGCGTCAGCTATCCTGTATGCCGCCCATACATCGCTTGAAGAACTTGTTTTGGATAGGGAAGTGAGAAAATACAAGAAGATAGTTTCCGAACGTTATGCGGAGCTGATCTATAACGGATTATGGTTCACGCCGCTCAAAGAAGCGATAGATGGTTTTGTCGATAAAACACAGGAAAACGTAACGGGTGAAGTGAAACTTAAACTGTATAAAGGAAATATAACCATAGCCGGAAGAAAAAGTCCTAAATCCCGATATAAAGAAAAACTGGCTACTTATGGTGAAGGTGATATATTCGATCAATCTTTGGCCAAAGGTTTTATAGATCTTTGGGCAATGCCGTATGGGAAGTGAGGGTGTAGGATATAAAGAAACTGTGTAATGTGTGATGTGTAATGTGTAAAAGGGAGAATTGATTCGGATTGTTGAGTCAGCCTCGTAATGACAAGATTAGAAATTTTTGTGCGTCATTGCGAGTGAACGCAGTGAGCGAAGCAATCTCAACACATAACACATGTCACATGACACATAACACAAATATCTCTAACCTCTGTAACATAGGAGATCATTATGAGCAGTAAATTATGGGGCGGACGATTTTCCGGGGAAGATATGGATCCGGAAGTGATGAAGTTCACTTCCAGTTTGGATGTTGATAAAACATTAGCTAAGTACGATTGTTTAAGCACTAAGGTGCATGTAGAAATGCTCGCGAAATGCGGATACATATCCGACAGCGAAAAGAAAGATCTGTTAAGCGTGCTGGATGAGCTTGCGGACAAAATTGAAAAAGGCGCTGTTTCTTTTGAAGGGTATGAAGACATACATTCTTTGGTGCAGGACTATGTGGCCAAGAAATACGCGGGCGCGGCTAAAAAGATGCATACAGGACGGTCACGTAATGAGCAGGTAGTGAACGATGTGCGTCTGTATGTAAAAGATTCTATAGAGCGTATCAAAAAATGTATCACTAGGCTTCAAAAAGAAATGGTAGGAGTAAGTTTCAGGAATAAGGATGTCATTATTCCCGGATATACGCATCTTAACCGTGCTCAGCCGATCTTATTCGCGCATCTTTTACTGGGTTATGTCGAGATGTTGGAAAGGGATATTACCCGGCTCGAGGATGCTGAAAAAAGGACGGATATACTGGTAATGGGATCGGGTGCTATCGCGGGATCGGCGCTTAAACTTGATCGAAAATTCGTGGCTGACAAACTTGGATTTAAAAATATATCCGCCAATAGTATAGATGCTGTCAGTGACAGGGATTTTATTATTGAGTTTTTAAGCGCGTTATCGATCGTGGCCGTGCATTTATCCAGGATATGTGAAGACCTTATACTATACGGAACGCCTGAATTCGGATTTCTTCAAATAGGAGATAAATACTGCACGGGGAGTTCTCTTATGCCTCAGAAGAAAAACCCGGATGTATTGGAACTGGTAAGGGGAAAGTCCGCTCATGTAGCGGGGGCGCTTAGTTCCGTAATAGTTTTGATGAAAGGACTTCCTCACGCGTATAACAGGGATATGCAGGAAGACAAAAAACCGTTGTTCGAATCCGCGGATAATATATACCAAAGCTTGTCGATAATGAGCGCCTTAGTAGGGACCATAACTTTGAATAAAGAGAACGCCGTTAAAGCGCTTGAGGATGAATTTATCTACGCTACGGACCTGGCGGAGTATCTGATCAAAAAAGACATGTCTTTCAGTGACGCGCATAAAGTTATAGGAAATATAGTTAAGCATTGTTCTGAAAACGGCAAGAACATATCCGATCTGTCTTTAGCGGAGCTAAAAAATTATTCGGATCTTTTAGAAGAAGATATATACGGTCTTTTAAATCCGACAACTTCTGTCATGAATAAAACAACAGCGGGAAGCACTAATCCGGAGCTTGTCGCGAAAGAAATTGAACGGTGGACAAGGAAATTGAAATAGGAGAGACACATGCATGAATTTAATTACAAGAACGGAGCGCTTTTTTGTGAAGATGTGCCGATATCCGACATAGTCAAAGAATATCCTACGCCTTTTTATCTGTACAGCCATAAGACGATAATGTGGCATTTTAACAGAATAAAAGAAGCGTTCAAAGAAGTGGACCCTCTGATATGTTTTTCGATGAAATCTAATTCGAATCTTACCATATGCAAATTGCTTGTGAACGCGGGAGCGGGACTGGATATAGTATCGGGAGGAGAACTTTTTAAAGCTCTTAAAGTCGGATGTCCTCCGGAAAAGATAGTATACGCTAGCGTCGGTAAGACGGAAGAAGAGGTCAAATCCGCCATAAGAAAAGGAATACTCTTTTTCAATGTCGAGTCGCTTCCGGAACTCATAATGATAAACACGATAGCGGGTAAACTTAAAAGGAAAGTAAAAGTCGCCCTGCGTATCAATCCGGATGTTAAAGCGGACATACATGATTACATCACTACGGGGACAAAAGAAAAGAAATTCGGTATAGATTTTAAGACTGCCGAAGATATATTCGACAACACTAACAAATACTCGCATGTTTTACTCAAAGGTATACATGTACACATAGGTTCACAGATAACGGATACTGAACCGTTCGTGGCTTCTTTAAGCAAAATATTAGAGTTTATCGACAGCAGGAACATTAATATCGAATGGCTCAATATAGGAGGCGGTTTCGGCATAGTATACAATGAAGAAAAGACAACGACCGCGCAGGAATTTGCCGATGCGATCATTCCTCTTTTGAAAGGTAAGGATTTTAAACTTATTCTTGAGCCCGGGCGATTTATTATGGGAAACAGCGGGATATTGGTATGCAAAGTGATATATGTTAAAACCGGGTCGACGGGCAAAAAATTCGCTATAGTGAACGCCGGTATGAACGATCTTATAAGACCCAGTCTTTATAAGGCATATCATGACATAAAGACCGTAATATACAGAGAAGCGGGTCAGACAAAATATGACGTTGTAGGACCTATATGCGAAAGCGGAGATTACCTTGCGCTTGACAGAAATCTTCCGGAACTTGTTGCGGGAGAGTATCTGGCCGTAATGAGCGCGGGTGCTTATGGTTTTACTATGGCATCAAACTACAATTCCCGTCCCCGTCCGGCGGAACTTTTGGTGGCGGAAAATAAAGTCGAAGTAGTGCGTAAAGCCGAGACATATAAAGATCTGATACGCGGAGAAAAATATTAAAGGAACTTTAATAAGACAGGAAGAATAATGGAAAGAAAATACAATATTTGTTTTACAAAAGCTGTTGCCAGCGGCAATGATTTTATTGTTATCGATAACATGAATGGAGAACTTGATGCTCGGGATATTGATTATTCCGAGATAGCCAAAGAACTCTGTCCGAGACGGCTTTCTATAGGCGCGGACGGACTTCTTGTTCTGGAGAGATCCCGTAAAGCGGATCTTAGGATGAGGACAATCAATCCCGACGGGTCAGAAGTCGATATGTGCGGTAATGGAGCGCGATGCGCCGCGTTATACGCCTCAATAAGGAATATGTGGGAGGATCTTACTATAGAAACAGGAGCCGGGATAATATCAGCGGAGATCAAAGGAAAAAACGTTAAATTAAAGATGAGCGATCCTAAGGACCTTAGGATGGATATAAGCCTGGGTGTAGGGCAAAGCTTGATGACGGTGCATTACATAAACACGGGTGTGCCTCATGCCGTGCATCTGGTTAATGATATAGAAACGTATGATGTGGAGGGTATGGGTCGAAAAATACGACAGCACAATATATTCTCACCGGAAGGGACTAACGCCGATTTCGCGGGAAAAAGGGCCGATGGTAAAATGATGGTGAGGACATATGAAAGAGGGGTAGAAGAAGAAACCCTGGCGTGCGGAACCGGAACAGTCGCGACAGCTATCATAATGGGATTGCTGGATCAAGCACAGAGTCCGGTAAGTCTTCTTACAAAGAGCGGGGAGATCTTGAAAGTATATTTTCAAATATCGGGAAAAAAGATAGATAATGTTTATTTAGAAGGCGAAGCTAACATAGGGTGGGAAGGGAAGGTATAGGTTCCGTTGTCATTGCGAGGCGAAGCGACGAAGCAATCTCAATAAAAATCATAAAATCGCTTCGCTGCATAGAGCATAGGGCATAGGGCATGGAAGATTGACTGATGTTTAAACTTGCTTGCTCTTGTCATCCCGCTTGTCCTCCGAAGTGGGGAGCGAGCAGGGCGAAAGATTTTTGTTTTTATTATGCTATGCGCCATGCTCTATGCCGATTTTCGTTTTAAATTTTTATCACAAAAGGAGAAAGTTATGTTCAAAGGTTCATATGTTGCTCTTGTTACACCGTTCAAGGATGGGAAGGTCGATGAAAAGAGATTTCGGGAATTAGTGGAATTTCAGATAGATAAAGGTACCGACGGTATCGTTCCCTGCGGTTGTACCGGTGAAGCCGCTACTATGAACATGACGGAG
>JBDRBI010000044.1:0-4065 GCA_043822885.1 Candidatus Omnitrophota bacterium | reverse complement strand
TTATACTTCTGACTTGCGGTACGTTCTTTATGTTTACCGGTATCATAGGAAGAGTCCTTACCAGAAAAGAGATCACTTAGAAAACATTTTGAGAATGGTATTCCAACACGCTTTGTAGGAAACACAGGAAGGACAGCAGATATTTTCTTGTTTTTTCTCGCCTCTATGCCACTTGGTCTCGCAAGTCCAGTATCCTTGGCATTTTTCACAGCAATGGAGTTTTTTTGTTTTTGCAGCGCCCATCAAGAACGACCTTTTGTAAAAAGTTTCTAATTCATCCTCATTATACAATGTAAGACTTTCTTTTTCAACCATGATTTTGATGACGTAAGATCCGGATCAAGATGCCGGGTGCTTTTTCTTTAAGAGAAAGAGACGGCTTCATCCTTTTGGGATTCACAACAGCAGAGTGAAAAGAAGCGATATCCCTCTAATTGACAAACAACTCCCAACATGTATAATGTAGATTCATAGGGGAAGACATGCGTTATACGACAAAATAGGACAAAAATGGAAAGACTGACGTTTCCGGGAGGTATACACCCGGAATATCATAAGAATATAAGTGTAAGCGAGCCGCTCAGAGAGCCGGACCTGCCGGATTCGGTGGTCATTCCTTTGTCTCAGCATATCGGAGCGCCGAATACTCCTTTGGTCAAGAAAGGTGATATTGTTGAGGAAGGAGATGCTATAGGTAAGAGCGAAAGCTTCATTTCAAGCCCTGTTCATGCGTCCGTTTCAGGGAAGGTGACGGAAATAAAAAAAGCTTTTCATCCCGTTCTCGGGCCGACAGAATCTGTTTTTATTGAAAGAGACAAAGATAAAGAAAAAAAGATATACAAAACGCAGGATGCGGATGATCTTACGGTCAAGCAGCTTATTGAGAAGATCAGAGAGTCCGGAGTAGTGGGAATGGGAGGAGCATCTTTCCCCACGCATGTCAAAATGAGCGTTCCGGAAGGTAAAAAGATCGATACGCTTATCATAAACGGCGCGGAATGCGAACCATATCTTACATGCGATCATTCCCTAATGAACAGAAAACCCGAGGGGATACTCAAAGGCATAGAGATACTTATCAAAATCTTAAACCCGAAAGAAGTGTATATAGCCATAGAGGACAATAAAAAATCATCAATATTTTCTTTTTCAAAAGCTATAAAAAACGCTCCGTACGGCATTATCTCTACGGTAAAAGTGAAGCTTCTTGAGACAAAATATCCTCAAGGAGGAGAGAAGCAGCTCATAAAAGCGATCACGGGGAAAGAAGTCCCGCCGGGAGGACTTCCGCTTGATATCGGTTTTTTGGTGCAGAATATTGGGACGGTCTACGCGATATATGAAGCGGTACATTACGATAAGCCCTTGATAGAAAGGATCGTAACTATATCGGGAGATTGTCTGCATCGACCGGGTAATTACAGGATCCGCATCGGGACCACGCTTAAAGACATCATCGATCATTATGGGATCGAAATGTATAAAGATCCGGGAAAAATTATCTTCGGCGGACCTATGATGGGAATTACTCAGCCCGAACTCACGGTGCCCGTATTAAAAAGCACATCCGGCATTCTGTTCTTATCGGACAAAACGGCGCGAGTGCACGAAGAAGGGCAATGTGTAAAATGCGCTAAATGCGTGGATGTCTGTCCCGTAAGGCTTATTCCGACGGACATAATGAAAAACGCAAAAAAGAGATATTGGGACAGGATGGAAAAGTTATATGTTTCAGACTGTATGGAATGCGGAGCATGCGCTTATTCCTGTCCTGCGCGGATCCCTTTGGTTCAGTACATCAAAGAAGGAAAAGATTTTGTAGCAAGGAATAGATAAATATGAAAAAAACGATAATAACCCCGTCTCCTCATATAAATTCGAATATCGACACAGAATATATGATGAAAGGCGTTCTTAATGCTCTTCTTCCCGTAGTGGCGGTATCGTTGTATCTATTTCGGCTGCAAGCCCTGGGAGTTATTTTAGCGTCTTTAGCGGGAAGTGTGTTAACAGAACTTACTCTGCAGAAGCTAAGACGTAAAAAAATAAGGATCGCGGATTGTAGCGCGGTCATTACGGGGATCTTACTTGCGATGGTGCTTCCTCCTTCATTACCGCTATGGATGTGTTTTCTCGGGGGAGTGGTAGCGATAGGCCTTGGCAAAGAAGTCTTTGGGGGTCTTGGATGCAACATTTTCAATCCCGCTCTTTTAGGAAGAGCTTTTCTTATGGCGGCTTTTCCCGTAGCCCTGACAACATGGGTGAACCCTCACGGAGTAGATGCCATAACTACCGCGACACCCTTGGCATTGGCGAAATTCGAGCATACTATTGTTCCTTATTCCGCTCTTTTCTTCGGCAGAGTGGGAGGGTCTTTAGGTGAAACTTCGGCATTTGTTATTCTTTTAGGCGGAGCGTATCTGCTCTACAAAAAGATCATTGATCACAGAATACCGGTATCCTATATCGGAACCGTTATAGTATTTTCGGGCATAATGTACCGTATAGATCCCAAAAGCTTTGATCCTCCGGCTTTTCACGTGCTGGCCGGCGGGCTTCTTTTGGGGGCGATCTTTATGGCGACGGATCCGGTGACTTCACCCGTCACAAAAACAGGAAGATGGGTGTTTGGGATAGGATGCGGGATCATCGCGATGACCATAAGAGTGTGGGGAGGCCTGCCGGAGGGAGTGATGTACTCCATCCTTCTTATGAACGCAGTTACTCCGCTGATAAACAAGATAACACGGCCAAAAAGATTCGGGAGAAAAAAATGGTAAAGAAGGTCTTTTCGAGCTTGTTTAAGAATAGCGTCATACGCATGATACTGGCTTTGGCTGTTGTCGGGATGATATCCGGATACGCCCTCGTTTTTGTATATACGTACGCGATGCCTAAAATAACGGAAAATATAGAAGGAGAGACACAGCGGGCCATAGCGAACATATTCCCGGCCGCGGGGAAAATAGAAAAAGAAAAAGATGTTTTTAAGGCGTTTGATAAGAAAGGCGATCTTTTGGGGTATGCGTTTTTAGCCGAAGGGAACGGGTATCAGGGATCAATAAAACTTTTGGCCGGCATCGACAGCGATCTCAAAGAATTAACGGGTATAGAAGTTCTGGAATCTCAAGAAACTCCCGGTCTCGGAGCGGAGATAAGGAACGCAAAATTTAAAGATCAGTTTAAACAGCTTTCCGTAGGAAAAGATATAGAGTACGTGAAGAACCGGAAGCCACAAAAGGCCAATCAGATAGAAGCAATAACCGGCGCGACAATATCTTCGCGCGCGGTGGTGAATATATTGAACAAGCGAATAGAAGAAATAAAGAAAGACCATAGACTATAGACCATAGACCTTCGCGGAGACGGAGAGAGATTGCTTCGTCGCTTTGCTCCTCGCAATGACAGAACACGACTCCGTCATTGCGAGGAGGAGCGGAGCGACGACGAAGCAATCTCAAAAAGAAGAAAATAATTATGCTGAAAGATCTAATTAAAGGATTGTGGAAAGAGAACCCCGTGTTTGTTCAGGTCTTGGGGATGTGTCCCACGCTTGCGGTCACGACCAAGGCTATATTCGGGCTTTCAATGGGGCTGGCGACGGCTTTTGTCGTCATAACTTCCAGCGTTGTCATATCCTCGATAAGAAAACTTGTTCCTCCGCAAGTACGTATACCTATATTTACCGTTATAATCGCTACTTTTGTCACCGTAACGGATTATGTGTTAAAGGCCAATTTTTTCGATATTAGTAAAGCATTAGGGCCGTACATCCCTTTGATAGTAGTTAATTGTGTTATTCTCGGCAGAGCCGAAGCCTTCGCGTCCAAAAAGAAAGTATTCGATTCTTTTCTGGACGCCGCGGGTATGGGAATAGGATTTACCTGCGCGCTCATCATTTTGGGTGCGGTAAGAGAGCTATTGGGGGCGGGTGAAATTTTCGGATACCGCGTTTTATGGGAAGGGTTCACAAATTGGATAGTCATGATACTCCCGGCGGGCGCGTTCATTACGTTAGGGCTTTTAGTGGGGATATTCAATATAGTGGATAAGAAAATAAAAGCG
>JBDRBI010000043.1:0-6342 GCA_043822885.1 Candidatus Omnitrophota bacterium | reverse complement strand
ACTTGGCCGATCAACGTGCCCGCCGCGTCGTACTCGTACGTTACAAGTAATACATCTAAAGCTGTGTACTCGGCTATGAATTGCGCTTGCTGTGTTCCGGCATAATAACTTGTGAATGTTTTATATGTTCCGTCGGATCTCGTCTCTTTTGTGAGTTTTCCGATGCCGGTACCTAAATAATCTTCGTCTGTATACGCGTATATCGTGCCGTCAGACAATGTCTTCGTTTCTACCTTACCGCTAGCATAATATGTGTACGTCGTGCCGTCAGGATCTGCTGTGCCTATTAGTACACCCGATGAGTCATACTCGTTGGTCACCAATAATGTTCCTGCCGCGTTATATTCCGCTATGTATCTCGCTTGTCTCGTAACCGCGTAATAACTTGTGAATGTTTTGTAACTTAAGTCCGCCGCTGTCTCTTTTGTCAAGAGTCCGTATCCTTCTAATAGATAATTTTCGTCTGTGTACTCGTAGACTATACCGTAGACCCAATCCTGCAATCTCTCCATATCCTCTGCAGTAAGCTGAAGATCTCCGGGCTGGGGACTAATATTGTCCTGCCAAAACAAACCGCCCAGATAACCGTTCTCTCGCAGGATATCTAATCTTTCCGCGGCCTTCGGATCTCCCGGATCAAAATATTGCGGATCTATTTCTCCCAGCAGAACCGGTATACCGTTAAAAAGCGCGTTTGTCGCGCTAAAATTTAATTCATCGAATGAATCGGAATAATATTTTGCCCAATAATGTATCTGGATAATATCCACATCATCCGATCCTATACCGTCTATGAAAGAGTTCCAGTATCCCGTATCCGCGTCTAACCACTCTTTCCGCGCAAATCCTATGGTCACGTCTTTACCGGGATCGTTTGTCCTTATAACAGAGATAAGATCGTTAAGAAAAACCGTCATCTCAGCTACGCTTACGGTTGACATCGTCGGACTTACCGGGTCCTGGTCCCCCCAAGGGGACGCGCTGGTGCCGTAATAAGGTTCATTCATTACGTCCCACAGAAGTATCTCGTCACAGTTCTTATAATGATCGATAAATGTCCCCATTAACGCCATAAGCTCGTTTCTCTTTACAGGATCTTCTATAACTTCGGGATGACCGGTATCCCCGGAAGCGGCGCCGTATGACAGCCAATAATCGAATAAAGTCGGTATTATCTTAGTGCCGGTCTCCGCGGCGGCTTCGATAAGCGCGTCCATGTCCTCGTAAAGTTTGGCCTGGTCATAGAATGCCAATGTCGGTCCCGCAAAATCCACAACATCCCTAAGATCAGTAAAAAGAAATACCCTAACGGCATTACTTGAAGAGTCATTAAAAGCGTTTATAAGCGCCTGCTTGTTATTATTGATGCCGAACCCATTACTCGCTAACTGTGAACCTATGTCATGCCCGTAATTCATCCACGGCAAATTGATCCCTTTAATAAAATTAACCGTGGGAACACTTACGCTGCTTACCCGTCCGCTTTCGTAATACTGATAAACCTTCCCCGTTGGATCTGTATTTTTTATCAGATCCCCGGATGAATTGTACTCATGTTTAACCGTAAAATTACCGGTTACATTTATTTCGTTGGTGTACTGAGCTTGGCGCGTTCCCGCGAAATAGTTGCTGAATATTTTTGAAGTCCCGTCCGCGGCGGTCTCTTTCATTAACAAGCCGTACCCTTCTGACAGATAATTTTCGTCCGTATATTCGTAAACTATCCCGCTCAGTAAGGTCTTCGTTTCCATCCTGCCGCTCGCGTAATATGTGTAAGTAGTGCCGTCAGCTTCTTCCTGACCTATAAAAATACCGTTCGAGTCGTACTCGTATGTGGTTATTTCATTATCTGCCGCGTCATATTCCGTTATATATCGCGCCTGGTCCGGCGTCCAATGATCACTGAATGTCTTATACGTTTCGTCCGGACGGGTTTCTTTTGTAAGGTAACCGTAACCGCTGGTCCCGTCTCCATGAGTTAGATCATTATCGCTGTACTCGTACACTGTTCCGCTAGGCAGGGTCTTTGTCTGCATACGCCCTGTTTCGGGATAATACGTGTATCCTGTACCATCTGCCTCCGTTTTTCCTATAAAAACTCCGGAAGGATCATATTCGTAAGTTACGGTTTTGTTATCTGAAACATCATATTCTTCAACATACCTGTACTGTCTTGTATCCACATAATAATCTGTAAATTTTTTGTAAGTGTTATCGGGACGGGTTTCTTGTATCAATCGTCCGTATCCTTCTCCCAGATAATTTTCGTCGCTATACTCATATATTATGGTTCCATCAGGAAGTGCAGGAAGTGTTTTGGTGGCCATACGACTGCTGATCGGATAAAAAGAATAGGTTGTTCCGTCATTCTCAATTTTCCCTATAAAATTATCCGCGGCGTCATACTCGTATATTACCTGGAGTTCATTCGATGAATTATATTCGTTGACAAACCTATACTGCCTTGATCCTATATAGTAATCATTGAAAGTTTTATACGTATCGTCTGGGCGAGTTTCTTTTATCAGTCTGCCATATCCGTCCCCCAGATAATTCTCATTGGTATATTCAAAGATCGTACCGTCATCCATTGTCTTGGTCTGCATATATCCTGACGGATAATATGTGTACGTAGGATCCGCGCATACTTCGGAAACGTTCAGAGCCAGGCTGAAAAATATTGCCGCAAGAATAAAAACGGCTGTTACTATGTTCAGTTTTTGTCTTTTCATTCGTCTTTTCCCTTTTACTGTTCAACGCTTTTTGGGCACATTTGGTTATATTATTAAAAAGTTACATATTCCACTGCATATATCATAACACATAGTTAAAGAGTTTCAAGAAAAATGTTCTAGCTTTTTTGAACCTTAACAAAGTCTGACATTATCACCGCTTTTCCCTCTTGTTTTACCGCTATTACCGCTCCATCCTCCCCTGTTATATGTACATTTTCTTCTTCCTTTCCTGAAATTTTGGATATTTTCCGCTTAAACCCTTCGATATTCTTATTGGTTACGACAATTTCCTCGCATTGGGTCATTCTATAGAAATCTCTATAAAGCTCGGTATCTCTTGCCGGCAAAGTACCATGGTGAGGAACTTTTACAATATCGCTTTTGAGCGCGCCGTCAAATTGCGACAACTCTTCGATAGTTCTGTTTTCTATATCACCGCAGAATAATATACTATTTTCATTTTTATACACGCCCTTCATCACCAAAGAAGATTCGTTCTCTTTATCATAAGCTCTGTTTCGGCAGGGATTGAGTATAATGAATCTAAGATCTTCTGATCCGCTTATACTATCGCCTCTTGAGACCTTGATCTCTTTTACTTTTTTCTCTTTCATGATCTTACACAAGTTATCGAAATAAATATTTTGCCTATTAACCAGATCACCCGTTACTATGGCGCCGATATTAAAATTTTTGAGAATGTACGGGACCCCTCCGCAATGGTCTTCATGAAAATGAGTTATAAAAACACAATCTATTTTTCTCACACCTCTATCTCTCAAATAAGGCTCTATTATGTTCTTACCCGCTCCTTTCCCGCAATCTATCAAGGCCGATCCTCCGTCGGGAAATTCAAAAAAAATAGTATCGGATTTTCCCGAATCAAAAAATGTCACAGAAAGATCCTTCGGCGGACCCTTCATCAGTTCATCCCACACAAATATGTTCGACAAAAACAGTAAAAGCATAAACAATCGAATGGCCCTCTTTTCTTTATTTTTGAAATACAATATCGCGGCGATGGCCGCATAGGCGATAAATATGATCCAAAAACTCGGAGCTCCTACTTTAACAAAGGAGATCGGTATGCGCTCAACAACTTCCGTAAATTTAATAAAAGATCTAACGGCACTATCAAGACCTAACGATATCAAGCGCGTAACGGGATAAAATATCGACATTGATCCCATACAGATGATCAAGAGTCCGAGAACTATCACAATAAAAAGAAAAGGTATTGCCGCCAGATTTACGAGCGCTGTCGTAAAAGGAATTATGCGGAAATAATAAGCCGCGATGGGCATCATCCCTATCCAAATGGCTATGGATACCGAAAACAATTTCATCATATACGTCACTATTTTGTTCGGAAAAGAAAGTTTTTCGCGGCCGAGGACCCTGCATATCACCGCATCCGTAAAAGGGGTTATGTACACGATAGATAGCACCGCGATGTAGGAAAGAATAAATCCCGCGCCAAAAAGTTGTCCCGGGTCAAAAAATACAATAAGAAAAGCCGAGAATCCAAGAGCATTCATTATATCCGATCTTCTGCCGGACAATGCGCTCAACATAATGAATGCGCCCATGATCGCGGCTCTTAAAGAAGAAGGTCTTCCTCCAGCGATCACGACAAAAGCGAAGATCATTACTATGGCGGATAGATATACTGTTTTTTTGGAAGGTATAAAAAAACTTAAAATTGAGATGAAGATAAAGACCAAGATGCCTATATGTAAACCGCTGACCGCTAAAATATGCATTGTCCCGGTTTTTGTAAGCGCCTCTTTCACTCTTTCAGTTACATCGCTTCTTATTCCCAAAAGAGCGGATTTTACCAGAGCCGCCGTATCTTTCCCTATATATCGGTCTAATATTTTCTCGGCATGTCTTCTTATTTTAGATAATCCCCTTTTTGTCGATAAAAAAGGTCCGTGATACAGCCCCGTTACGGCATTTTGCCGTATACTCGGAGAAAACATTGTGGAGTATATACCTTCATATTTCAGATGTTTCCCGTGATCATATCCCGAGGGATTGGTTTTGCCTTTGGGTAAGGAGATCTTTCCGGTTATAGCGATCTCATCTCCTATGAGCGGTATATATTCCGGATCCATTACGCTGACAAGTATTTTTCCCCAGGTTTTTTTCTCCGTTTCATCCGACAAAAACCGGCTCGCCCTTATCGGAAAAACCGCGTGCCTGCCGTATTTATTCTGTTTCCATTCCGCCTCACCCGAAACCATACCCTGTACGGTCATTTCTTGCGGAACACAAGAAACATATTTTGAGATGTCATTGTAAAGAGGTATTACAGAAGAGGTGTACCGGGAAACGCCGAGAAATAAAAAGAAAAAAGAAAGTAAAACATAGAAAAGCGCTTTTTTCCCGATAAAAAGCAAAGATAGAAAAAACGACAAAAATAACAAGAAATAAACTGTATCGTATCTTCCCGTAAATCTTTCTGCGGGAAATATGTCCGCCATAAAAACACCGAAAAGAAAGCATACTATCATCAAAAGTAAAGGTTTCTTCATATATCCTTCATTTGAGAGTTATGTATCCTGCTATACTGTCCAGCTTATTTTTTCCTATGCCGTTTACCTCAAGAAGTTCATCTTGATCATTTATTTTCCCGCGCATATCCCTGTAAGCGAGAATACGTCCGCCAAGAACGTTTCCCACACCGGGTATTTCAATTATCTCCGCCAGCGTAGCCGTGTTGATGTTAATTTTATTCTTTTCGTCTATACTGTTCCTGACTTCAAGAAGCGAAGCAATGCTTCCTTTTTCTACCGTTATAGTCCTTAACGGCCTCCTATGCTTTACATGAAGCAACACCGCTCCTACCAGGAACATAAAAGCGAATATTATCAGAAAGATCCGTTCAACTCTCCCTCGGTCCATGCCTCCCCCTCCTTCTTGCTCTTGCAAGACCATTATCGCAGTATTTTACTTATTTATCAAGTTTTTATTGATTTTTAGGTAAAAAAATAAAGTCTCGACATTTACTGATGAAGTAAGAGGAAAGGGCATAAGGGCTATTTTCGCTTGTACGCAATTTCTTAACGCTTTTTTTCTATCTTTTTAGGGGTGTTAAATGAACTCGCTCTCACTGTTTTTTATAGGTGTTCGGGCTCAGACAGCATTTAACAATATTCCCCTAAAAAGTTATAAAAAAAGCTAAAATTGCGATGCGCTCAAACATCCCTTATGCCCTTTTGCCATATTTATTTAAATTAGAATTGGCGGGTAACAATTGAGAATATTCTAATTAGGTTTGAACTTGCTTCTTAAATTCTAGTTTCTACCCTCTACCTTCTCTCTTCTATTAACTGGTGACTTGCCTGCCCCGCCTGTCCCGAGCGAAGTCGAGGGGAGCGAAGCCGAGGGGGTGACTGGTGACCTGGTGACTGGTGACCTCTTCTAACTTTTAACTTCTAATTTGACCTGATATAGATCATCATAGGTTCCTGTGATCCAGAAATGTTTTCCGTCCCAGGCGATACCTGTGGTTTTTTTTGCGGGAGATTTGAATTGTCTTTTTATTTCAAACGTATTTATGTCGAGCTCAAAAACTTTTTGATTATACCAGCTGGTTATCCAA
>JBDRBI010000042.1:0-17903 GCA_043822885.1 Candidatus Omnitrophota bacterium | reverse complement strand
CTCCTCGCAATGACGAAAAGGTCCTTCTCTCCCCGCAATGACGGAGAAACGTTTACTCCTCAATGACGGATTCCTTGTCATTGCGAACGAAGTGAAGCAATCTCATTCCTTTCCACACACATTACACGTTACACATAACACAAAACCACTATTTCTACTTCGCCCCCATCAATCTAGCTCAAACTCATCAACTGCACCAACTTTAAGTTTGGACGGATCCTGTGCCAACTTATCTATAACAAACGGCCCCATTACCAGATAATCCATATTCGTGCGCATGAAACATCTGTAAGCTTCTTCGGGAGTACAAACTATCGGTTCTCCTCTGACATTGAAAGAAGTGTTAATAACGAGAGGGCATCCGTGAATATCGTTAAACTGTTTTAATAGATCATAATAGATCGGATTATCCTCTTTTTTTACGGTTTGCACTCTTGCAGAGTAGTCAACATGTGTTATCGCCGGGACGTCTGAGCGTTTAACTTTGAGTTTTTCAAGGCCGATCAATACGTCTTCATTTTCTACGCTTTTCCTTTTTTCTTTTTTTACCGGAGCGACTATTAACATATAAGGGCTTTCACATTGTAAGTCAAAATAATCTTCGGCACTTTCCAATAAAATGCTGGGTGCGAACGGTCTGAAAGATTCTCTGAATTTTATTTTTCTATTTATAATGGACTGCATCTTTTCCGATCGGGGATCCCCTAAAATACTTCTTGCTCCCAGCGCTCTCGGACCGAATTCCATGCGTCCCTGGAACCATCCCACTACCTTCCCGCCAGCTAAAAGTCCTGCTGCTGTTCTTCCCAGCGTCTCCTCTTTCACTTTCTCGTACGGCACATCATTTTCTTTAAGAAAGTCTTCGATCCGGTCATCGGTAAAAGAAGGTCCTAGCAACGTGGCCTTCTGTTTATCCGAGATTTCATCCGCGAGGCGTTCTTTACCCAAATATTCATGCCAAGCGATCAGCGCCGCTCCCAAAGCTCCACCCGCGTCGCCTGAAGCCGGTTGTATCCAAATATTCTTAAATATACCCTTTTCTAGTATCTTACCGTTCGCGACGCAATTAAGAGCCACCCCGCCCGCTAAACAAAGATTATCCGATCCGGTAACTTTACGGACATATCTTGCCATTTTTAACAACACGGTTTCCGTTACGTCCTGTATAGATCTGGCGATATCCATTTGTTTTTGTTCTATAGGACTTTCTTTCTTTCTCGGCGGACCGCCGAAAAGTTTATCAAATCTTCTGTTTGTCATGGAAAGTCCGGCGCAATAATTAAAATACCTAAGATCCAGCCGGAAAGAACCATCGTCTTTTATGTCTATGAGGTTATCCAGTATTTTATCAACATATTTAGGTTCGCCGTAAGGAGCAAGCCCCATCAATTTATACTCTCCGGAATTGACTTTAAACCCGCAATAATAAGTAAATGCGGAATATAAAAGGCCCAGTGAATGGGGAAAATGTATCTCATTGAGTATCTCTAAACCGTTCTTTTTTCCGGACCCAAAACTGGCGGTAGCCCATTCTCCTACTCCGTCTACCGTTAATATGGCAGCTTCGGTGAACGGTGACGGATAAAAAGCGCTTGCCGCGTGTGAATGATGGTGTTCCGGAAAGATCATTTCCCCTTCATACCCAAGTTCATCCTTGATGTACGTTTTAATGAATAGCTTCTGCTTTATCCATGGCGGCATCGCGGAAATAAAAGATCTTATACCAAGCGGCGCATACGCCATATATGTTTCCAGTAACCTCTCAAATTTCAAGAATGGTTTATCATAAAATGCTACTACATCTACATCTTTTATGGTTATTCCTGCTTCTTTCAAACAATATTCAATAGCGTTCAGAGGAAAAGACGGGTCGTGTTTTTTCCGCGTAAACCTTTCTTCCTGAGCGGCCGCGACGATCTCTCCGTCCAATATCAATGCCGCCGCCGCGTCATGATAAAACGCCGATATCCCCAGTATATAAGTTTTTTTATCGTTCATAGCTTGTCCATCAATCCATAAAATTAAAAACAAGGACACGGGGACATTTTTCTTCCAGGGGTTACACCCCCACAGGAAAAGTGTCCTCGCCTTTCCCTATTCCCCATTCACTATCCACTGTTCCTAAACCACTCAACCGCTCTTCTCAATCCATCTTCAAGGCTTACACTTGGCTGAAGTCCTAATATGTCTTTCATCCGGGATATATCCGCAACTGTCCTATCGACATCACCCGGACGTCTTACCTGAAACTCACAGTCAATATCTTTTCCCATTATATTTTTTACATGCTCTGCGATATCTATTATCGAACTATCTATTCCGGATCCAATATTGACTATCTCTCCGCTGGATGTCTTAAGCTTACACGCGGCAATATTCGCCCTAACAACATCGTCCACATAAACAAAGTCTCTTGATTGTTTGCCGTCGCCTTCTATGACACAAGGTTTGTTTTCTAATAATTTTGATGTGAAAGCCGGAATTACAAAAGAATATTTGGATTCTATATTCTGATTAGGACCAAAAACATTAAAATACCTTAAAGATATAGTGTCTAACCCCAGATCCCTGGAGAAAAACTTGCAGTAGTACTCCACGGCCAGTTTACTTATAGCGTAAGGAGAAACCGGATTCGGCTCTATACTTTCATCTTGAGGATATATTTTACACTCCCCGTAAACCGAACTTGTAGAAGCATTAACTACTCTTTTTACGCCCGCTTCGTGAGAATATTTCAAAACATTCAACGAACCATTAACATTAACCTCACTTGTAAGGATAGGATCTTCTACGCTCTTAGCAACATTACGAAACGCAGCATGATGAAGAACATAATCTATTCCTTCTACTGCTTTTTTTACATCTTCAGAGTTTCTAACATCACCCTTCTGAAAATCTATCTTTCCGACAAATGGAGCAAGGTTTTCTTCCTTCCCTGCCGACATATTATCCAGAACTCGAACATAGTCGCCCCTGTTAACAAGTTCTCTGACTATGTTAGATCCAATAAATCCCGCCCCGCCGGTGACTAGATATCTCAAGTTAGCTCTCCTATTTAAAAATGAAAGACGAAGGAAGAAGGACGAAGGACGATTTTACAGTTTATTTACAAAAAGAGTCCGCCTTCTTATCCATAGTAATCAACATCGCAAATATATGTTCGTATTTTTCACCTAGCTCTTTAAAATCATCTTCTTTTATGTATCCACATGCAAAAGAAAATTCTAGCCATGTCTGTGTCTCTGCCGCTTCACAAGATGCATCCGATAATTTGTTTATAAATACAGCCTTATATCTACGTTTACGCCATCCTTCCGCCAAATTTGCACATACGGATCTGGAGGATCTGCGAATTTGATCTGTTAAAGAATATTTTTCTTCTTGAGGAAATGTCTTAGAAATCTCATATATCTTCATAGCTGTCCTAAAGGCTTCCTTATAAACCTCCAGATCATTTACGCTACCTATTATCTTCTTTCGTCCTTCGTCCTTCATCCCTCGTCCTTCGTCCTTCGATCCTATTTCTAAAGTTTCACTACGTTTCCCGCTTTAATGCCCTTACGCTCGAATACGTTTCTGGTATCAAATATAGTTTTTGAGTTTTCTGATATGAACTTATAATCGATAGAACTGTGATCCGTTACGACTACGACGATATCCTGCTTATTCAAAATATTCTTTGTCAGTTTTACGCAATTTCTTTTTATACCGTCTATGTCGAATTTTGAGACATACGGATCATGATAAGATACCTCCGCGCCTTTCTTGATCAATAGCTCCATAATATCCAGCGCGGGAGATTCTCTAAGATCATTAACATCCCTTTTGTAGGTCACACCCAGTATAAGTATTTTTGAATCTCTGGTCTTTTTCTTTTCTCCTTTTAATATCTCCACTATCCTTTCAACGACATGTCTGGGCGCGTTACGGTTAACTTTTGCGGCTAGATCTATCATTCTGGTCTCAAATCCCACTTTTCTTGCTTTCCAGGATAGGTACATAGGATCCGCCGGTATACAGTGACCGCCTATTCCGGGCCCCGGATAGAACGGCATAAAACCGAATGGTTTTGTTTTTGCCGCTTCTATGACTTCCCATACGTCTATGTTGAGCTTATTGCAAAGGTTAGCAAATTCATTTATCAGTCCTATATTTACGATACGAAATGTATTTTCCAGCAATTTTGTGACTTCAGCCGTTTCCGTACTCGAAAGATATATCACTTTTTTTACCACATGCGAATACAATAATTTGGCGATATTGCCGCCCCGTTCGGTTATCCCGCCCACTAATTTTGTGATATTGGTGAAATCATATTTTTTATTACCCGGATCGATCCTTTCAGGAGAAAACGCCAGATAAAAATCCTTTCCCGCTTTTAACCCGCTCTTCTCAAGAATAGGCATTATCACTTCTTTTGTCGTCCCGGGATAAGTTGTGCTTTCGAATATAACGATCTGTCCTTTACATAAACTATCCTTTAAAGTCCGGCTCGCTTTTACTATAAAAGATAGATCAGGTTTATGGGTTTTGCCTAGGGGAGTCGGCACGCATACAATGACAATATCAGACCCTGATAAAACCTTTTTGTCGGTAGTAGCTTTAAATTTTTTGTTAACCCTTATCTTTGATAATTCTTCGGCGTTAATATCGCTGATATAAGAAGACCCTCTGTTAAGGCAACCGACTCTACTTTTGTCAGAATCCAGCCCATTAACCGTAAATCCCTTTTTAGCGAATTCAAGCGCTATCGGTAAGCCCACATAACCTAATCCCATTACCGTAATAACAGCCTTCTTCTTTCCAATTTTATCTTTCAGGTTCTTATAAATATTCATTTAATTTGTTCCTTCGTCACTTTTAAATAGCATAGGGCATAGAGCTACAGTTTGTCATTGCGAGGCCATAGGCCGAAGCAATCTCATTGAAGAGATTGCTTCGCTTCGCTCGCAATGACGGACTTTTAACCTTTAAACTTTTTAACTTTTAAACTTTTAAACTGTTTCACCATTCTAAGATATTCTCCCAAAGCTTCCTTCCACGGCCTCATCTTATGTTCTGTTATTTTCTCAAATTTCGTATTATCCAGCACTGAAAATTTGGGCCTAGGCGCGGGTCTATTTAATTCCTTGGATGTAACCGGTTTTATCTCGGTTTTATTGTTATCCTTAAGTATCTCTTTAGCGAATTCAAACCAGGAACATTGTCCTGAATTGGATACATGCAGGATGTTCCTGTTAATCTTATCAAATACTTCTATTAATTTCTCTATGGCGTAAGCAAGATCTTTTGTATATGTAGGCGACCCCACTTGATCATCCACAACTTTAAGTTCCTTTTTGTCGACGGCTGAATTTAATATAGTATCTACAAAATTTTTCCCGCCTTCGCCGTATAACCAGCTGGTTCTCAAGATAACATAACGCGAAAGCATATCTTGTACTGTTTCTTCTCCCCTTAACTTAGTCTTACCATAAACCCCGATCGGGGCGGTACCGTCATCCTCGGTGTAGGGAGTTTTCTTTTCTCCGTCAAAAACAAAATCGGTGCTTATATAGATCAGTTTAACCGCTGATCTTTCCGCGATCTCCGCAAGATCCCGCGTGATAGAGACATTTAGCCTCTCCGCTTTTTCAGGATTTGTTTCACACCCGTCCACATCCGTCCATGCGGCTGTATGTATAACTAATTCGGGTTTTTCTTTGTCAAAAATATCTTTAACGGCACTTTTGTTAGCAAGATCAACTTTATAGAATTTAGAGATTGCTTCGTCGCTCCGCTCCTCGCAATGACGGAAACTGCTTTGCTCCTCGCAATGACGGAAACTGCTTTGCTCCTCGCAATGACGAGAAGTGTTGTCGTTGCGCTTGTCCTCCGAAGCTTTAGCGAAGGGGGAAGGGTCCGACCTGTCCCGAGCGAAGTCGAGGGAAGGACCCGCGGCAATCTCCTTACAATAGCGAATATCTATTCCGATAAGCTCATGTTTTTCCCCCAGCACCTCACAAAGAGCACTCCCCAACATCCCGCTTGATCCGGTAATAAGTACTTTCATAATAAAAAACTCTCTGAATAAAATGGCACAGGGCACAGGGCACAGAGCACAGTCATATTATATTTGTCCTTATTTTAAAGATTTTTGAAAATTAGTGATCTTTCTTGATAAAGAATCAAGTTTCTTTAAAAGATTCTCGTATTCCTCTAATCTAACCAAACCACGTTTTTCTAACAATATCAAAATATTAGCGTTTTCAAAAATACTGCGTCTTGAAAATTTAAGAAAATTTATAAAATCACTATTTGATGTGGAACCACTTCCTTCCGCTATGTTATTAGATACACTCATAGCTGCTCCTCGAAGTTGTTCTGCAAATCTGTACATCTTCTTCGTTTCTAAACCATCTGCTATATCGAATAGTTTGTCCGCTACATCTATAGCCTCTTTCCAAATATCAAGATCTTGAAATCTAAAATTGATCATCTTCTCCTATGTCATCCATCTCTTTATACTCTGTGCCCTGTGCGCTGTGCCCTGTGCTCTTTCCCTCACCATTCTATAATTTCCGCCTTGTCCTTAAGCGTCTTCCACCAGGCTTTGTTTTCTTTGTACCAGGTTACGGTCTGTTCAAGGTTTCGGTCAAATCCGGTTTTAGGCAGCCAACCTAATGCTCTTATCTTTGAAGAATCCAGGGCGTACCGCCTGTCATGTCCGGGTCTGTCAGTTACGGCTTGGATAAAAGACTCATCTTTTCCCAGTAGGTTTAATATACGGTTGGTCATCTCGATATTAGTAAGGTGTATACCCCCGCCTATATTATATACTTCGCCCGGTTCTCCCTTTTCAAGGACTATATCTATTGCCTCGCAATTATCCTCGACAAATAACCAATCCCGCACATTCCCGCCGTCACCGTATAGCGGCACTTTTTTATTTTCCATCAGATTTGTTATAAAAAGCGGAACGGCTTTTTCCGGATACTGGAATGGACCGAAATTATTGGAACTTCTGGTCACAATGACCGGTAGATCGTATGTTTTGTAATATGATAACGCTAAGAGGTCTCCGGCGGCTTTGGTCGCGGAATAGGGGCTATTGGGCCTTAAAGGAAATGTTTCGTTTGAAAAGCCCTCTTCGATACTCCCGTACACCTCATCGGTACTTATCTGAATGACCCTATTTATTTTCGCTTTTTTTGCTTCATCAAGCAATATTTTTACGCCGAATATGTTTGTTCTTAAAAAATCCTCCGGATATTTTATGGATCTATCAACGTGCGATTCCGCGGCGAAATTCACCACCGCATCCGCGCCTGCCATGACCTCGCTGACGATATCTTTATCGCATATATCCCCTTTTACAAAAGAGTAACGTTCGTCGTCCTCAATATCTTTTAAACTTTCGGGATTACCGCAATATGTTAATTTATCCAGATTTATGATGCGGATATCTTTATGTTTATTAAGCATAAAGTGTATAAAATTAGCTCCAATAAACCCGCATCCGCCGGTGATCAATAGCTTCATTTTTTCTTCTCCAGTTGAATCATAAAAATATATTCTGGGGACATCCTTCGAGCTGCACTCTTCCTCTGCCTGAAGGGTGTCCCCAGAACTCGCGCCTTTACCTAGTTACCACATGCCCCCTGACTCTTTGACTCTAGCGAACAACGTGAGCGATGACTCTTTGACTCTATTTATTTCTTTCCGCTATCAACTTGCTCGCGTGGTGAAGAGACTCGAATGTTCCGGCATCTGTCCACCATCCGTCAAGTTTTGAATACTCGAGCTCTCCTTTAGACAAATACATATTATTTACGTCGGTTATCTCGAGTTCTCCCCGCGCGGACGGTTTTAAGGTCTTTATGAGATCAAAGACCTGCTTGTCATACATGTATATACCTGTAACCGCGTATTTGGTCTTTGGCTTTTTGGGTTTTTCTTCTATTCCAACTATCTTATCTCCCGAAAATTCGACCACTCCGAACCTTTCGGGATGTTCGACTTCTTTTATCAATATCCTCGCTCCGCCTCTTTGGGCTTCAAACTTTTTTACATCTTCCTTGATGCTTTTTTCTATCAGATTGTCTCCGAGTATAACTACTATTTTCTCGCCGTCAGCGAAGTATTCGGCTAAAGACAAAGCTTCGGCTATCCCGCCTTCCGCCTCCTGATACGCGTAATTTACGCCCTTCAGTCCGAATTCATGTCCGTTACCCAATAAACGCAGAAAGTTTCCCGCATGGCCGCCTCCGGTGACTATCATAATATCTTTTATCCCGGCTTCTACCAAAACTTCTATCGGATAATAGATCATCGGCTTGTTATATACCGGTAATAAATGTTTATTAGTTATTTTAGTGAGAGGATATAATCGTGATCCAAGCCCGCCTGCTAATACTATTCCTTTCATGGCTCTCCTGTTTTAAAAGTTAAAAAGTTTAAAAGTCGTAAACAGTGAACAGTGAGCAGTGAGCAGTGAGATTGCCGCGTCGCTCCGCTCCTCGCAATGACGAAGAGGACGAATCCGCTCCTCGCAATGACGAAGAGGACGAATCCGCTCCTCGCAATGACGAAGAGGACGAATCCGCTCCTCGCAATGACGGAGAGGACGAATCCGCTCCTTCCCCCTTCGCTAAAGCTTCGGAGGACAGGCGCAATGACGGAGATTATTGTCATTGCGAGGGGCCGAAGGCCCCGCGGCAATCTCCCGCTCCTCGCTTCTCACTTCTGGTAACTGGTTACTGGTAACTGGTTACTTTTTAGCTACTTCTTCCAATCATACGCGATATCGTTATCATACGCGTCTACCCTGTACTCATCCGGATCTTTGCTATTATAAGGTTCTGTTACGGTGTTTATTACCAGCGCTTCTTCGTCGCTGACGCATTTGAAACCATGATATACTTCCGGCGGAATTTGCACTAAAAACGGTTCTTCCAGACTCAAGGTGTATTCCTGTACTTCGCCGAAGGTCGGAGAATCTTTTCTCGCGTCATAAAGTCCTAATCTCATTTTTCCTTTTATGCATGTAAAATTATCGGTCTGCTTCTTATGATAATGCCAGGCCTTTACAACTCCCGGAAAAGCCGTGGTCATATACACTTGCCCGAATTCTTTAAATAGATCATCATCCTTGCGCAGTATCTCCATAAGCCTTCCGCGTTCGTCAGGAATGACCTTAAGTTTTTTTATTTTTACACCATCGATCATATCATATTCCTTTCTTAGGTTGAGATTGCTTCACTCGCTTTGCTCCTTCGCAATGACGTAATTTATTGTCATTGCGAGGGGCCGAAGGCCCCGCGGCAATCTCTTTTCGTTCTCGCTTCTTCCTTCTCGCGTCTCTCTTCTGGCAACTGGTGACTGGTGACCAGGTGACTGGTGACTAGCACCTGCTTACTTCCTCCCTATCCCCATATACTTAAACCCGAGCTCTTTGAGCTTAACAGGGTCATAGATATTTCTGCCGTCGAGGATGGCGGGCTGCGTCATAAGACCCTTGAGCCTCTCCCAGTCTACTTCTTTAAACTCATTCCATTCCGTCATAAGTATAACGCAGTCGGCGCCCTCCGCGGCTTCATAGATATCACGGCAATAGACTATTCTTTCTCCTATTTTCTTCTTAGTGTTTTCCATGGCCGCGGGGTCAAATACCTTTATTTTGGCGTCCTCTTTTATCAAGCGTTCTATAATGTCTATAGCCGGAGCGGATCTTATATCATCCGTGTCAGGTTTAAACGCCAGACCCCATACGGCTACGGTCTTATCTTTAATGTTCCACAGCATATCGACGACCTTACGGATAACAAGATCTTTCTGCATCTCGTTTATTTTTTCCACTTCCTTAAGCATATTAAAGGGGTAACCTAAAGTCTCGGAGATGTGTATGAACGCTTTCAGGTCCTTAGGAAAACATGACCCGCCGAAGCCCGCTCCTGCTTTAAGAAAATGTTCGTTTATCCTTCTATCCAATCCTACGCCTTCGGCGACAGCGTTTATATCCGCGTCGGTCTTGTCGCATATATTACTGAGAGCGTTTATGAACGATATTTTAGTGGCAAGAAATGAATTTGAGGCGTGTTTTATTATTTCGGCGCCCTTGATATTGGTCACTACGATCTTAGTGTTCAGCGGGGCATATAGATCTTTAAGGATCATTTCGGCTTTTTTGGATTCGACACCTATTACGATGCGGTCGGGTTTCATAAAATCTTCTATAGCGGACCCTTCTCTTAAAAATTCAGGGTTTGATGCCGCATCGAATTCACAGTCTTTTTTCTTGAACGTATTTATTGTCTTTTTAACCCATTCCCCGGTCTCGACAGGAACGGTGCTTTTCTCTACTACCAGTTTATAGGAATCCATGTTCTCGGCTATTAGTCTTGAGACCTTCTCTATATTCGTAAGATCAGCGCTGCCGTCGTCTCTTGACGGTGTTCCGACGCATATAAATATAACTTCTGAAGATCTTACGGCTTTTTTTACGTCCGAGGTAAAGACCAAACGTTTATTTTTAACGTTTTTTTTCACTAATTCTTTGAGTCCGGGCTCATATATGGGTATTTCACCTTCATTAAGAAGTTTTATTTTCTCCTCGTCATTATCCGCGCATACGACCTCTATGCCAAGATCGGCAAAACACGCCCCTGTTACAAGCCCGACATAACCTACGCCTATTATACTAAGCTTCATTGTATCCCCTCGCTTATTATTATTGTTTATAATACCATTCAAAATTATTTGAATAGAGATTATAGCATATAGGCTGTACTCTCGCAATTAAATAGGAACGTCACCTATTAGTTAGTCCATAAAGAAGTGAGAAGTGAGAAGATAGGTAATAGTTCAGTTATACAAGATAGAATCGTCTCAAACGGTCATTGCGCGGGCGCTTTACCGCCCGAAGCAATCTACTCTAAAATCATAGAGATTGCTTCGCTTCGCTCGCAATGACGCGGGCGGCGGTGTTATTTACTTTTCAAAACTGAACTATTACGAAGTTAGAGGATAGAAGTTTAGAGATTGCTTCGTCTCTGCGCTCCTCGCAATGACTAAGAGAGAATCTGTCATTGCGCCTGCCCTCCGCAGGGGGGAACGAAGTGAAGCAATCCCATTCCTTCTACCCTCTATCTTCTACCTTCTATCTTCTATCAACTATCAACTATTGCTGTATTGATCCGGGGGGACGTCGGCTAAAGGATCTGTTCAGGCCCAGCTGAAGGTCCGGAAATGCCTTTATTTTAAAAGCTATCCAAAGAGTAAACTCATCTTTCAGAAAATTGCTTCCGGCAACATCATATACGAACTCTACTTCCCAGCAATGCAGATCACGCGTTATGGAAAACTGTTGTTCTTCGATATCAAGGTCTTGCGCGTTAAATCTCTCGTATATCCCGACTTTCCATTTGGGATCTATTCTATACATAAAGTCCATTGTAAATTGGTTTCTTGGCTCCGGCATCCTTTTTTCGTATCTATATCCCAGATCCATACTGAAGTCATCCGACGGTCTGAAAGATGCCTCTATGCTCCCGGTTCTCAAAGACTCATTGTCCGTCTGGATCTCGGCTTCACTGTCGACATATAGCCACCAATACGGTCTAAGTTCCAGATCGAGTTTTACATCATCAAATTTTCCTTCTTTTTTAAAATTGAGACTGTTTTTTTCCGTACGGAAAAGGTAGTCGGAACTGATAATGAACCTCACCAGGTCTACGGGCTCCAGTGCGTCCCCTGAATGCCGTTTTGTCTGAAGTTTATTTACCAGCTCAAGTGTTACTCCGTTCCTCTTTTCCAGACCGTCAATGGCATCCATCTGATATAAATTGTTTTTATCCACCGTAGGCTGATGCGTATGAAAATATTTGGCTTTCGGTGAAATGATATGCCTTATTTGGTTTATATCGAGTCCGAAGACATTGGTAGAAGTATTAAAAACACGGAAAAACCTCATAAAAGCGTCCAATCCGCCTCCCGCTTCAAAACGGTTGACTGGATCACTTTCCCATCTCGTCTTTGAATAAGCCGTCTCTCTTAAAGTAGCGTACGGGGTGAGTTTTAGAGGACCGATACCGGTTACGTATGAAAGTTTATGAAAAGAATCGAATCTATCCGTCTTCTCGGGAGGACTCGAAGTAAAAGCGTATTCTTTTTCAAGGATAGAAGCTGATGTCTCCGCGCCGTAATAGAACGGAGTATCCCATAACTGTTGATCCGGGACGGTCAGTGTAACTTCGGGATGTTTTTGTACCACGGTATAAAATTCATGAAATCTTTCATTTACTTCAACACCGAAAATATAATTTTCCTGGGCGGATATAAATGAAACATAGTTGGGGGGGACCCGGTTGGTCTCCTCATACTCGTTATAAAAATAATCTCTCAGCACGTTTTCATCGCTGTATTTATTGAACTCCAGCATCCCGACCGTTCCCGGTTCGAAATCTATACGATGTTTCCACTGGAAACGTTTACGAAGTTGGGGTTCTATTTCTTCTCCCGGAGACGCGTACCTGTCTCTTTCCTCTTCCCTTTCATCAAACATCGACTTGTCATAAGTGCCTATATCGTTCTGATGAATAAAATAAGAGCTGAAAAAACCTTCTCCCAGGCCTTTTAGCCCTATATCGGAAGTCTTATAATAAACATTGGCGCCTTCGGCAAAACCTTTCTTGCTTCGGTAGTCGGCAAAAACATCTACTTTTGTATTTCCTTTTATATAAAAACGCCAGGCCGATAATATAAAATTTCCCCAGTCAGTGCTGCTTCCCGGTATGAACTGTACCTTTGCCCGGCTTTGTATTATGGGATGGTAATAATACGGAAACCATAGAACGGGTACTTTGCCGATAAGGAATTGGACGTTCTTTGCTATTATCTTATCATCCGGGAAAATGCGGATCTCTTCTCCCTTTATCCTGTAATGGGGAATATCTATGTCACATGTCGTAATGTATCCTTTGCGGAGGACATATTCATTATCCCCGACCTTACTGCTTTCGGAAGCATAGCCGAACCATGGGAAAGCGTCTACTTCCGCGCCTATTATCTCTCCCCTCTCCAGATTAAAATCATATTTTATCCGTTCTCCCGTAAGTACGCCCTCTTCCTGTGTTATTGCTACATTACCCGTACAAAGCGCCTGACGTGTTTTAGTATTGACTTCAATGCGGTCGCATTTAAGAACGGTGTCACCGTATTCTATAGAAACATTACCCTCGGCAAGGATCCTCCCGTCTTCCTCAAAATATTCGACCATATCACCGTCAACCACAATAGGCTGACCCGGTTTCATTTTAAAATCACTAGTTTTATCCGCGGCGTAAGATCCCGCGTTCCCGAAAAGAATGAACGCGCACAATATCGCACCCAATATTTTGATATGTTTTTCAATAAACAATTTTTCCCCCTATGTGGTGTTGTCATTGCAACGACGAAAAGTCACTGTCATTGCGAACTAAAATACCCGTCATTGCGAACTAAAATATCCGTCATTGCGAACTAAAATACCCGTCATTGCGAACTAAAATACCCGTCATTGCGAACGTAGTGAAGCAATCTCTTCCTATTGAGATTGCTTCGTCGTCACTTCGCTCCTCCTCGCAATGACGAATAGAAACTTCGCTCCTCCTCGCAATGACGAATAGAAACTTCGTTCCTCCTCGCAATGACAGAAGACCACCGTCATTGCGAACGCAGTGAAGCAATCTCTTTTTGTTTGAACCTTTGAACCTTTTAACCTTTTAACTTTTGAACTGTTTAAGCCAGACAAACCCTATTCCTTCCCTTCCGTTTCGCCTTATAAAGCGCCGTATCCGCCTTTTCGATCAGGGCTTCTACGTCTTCGGCGTCTTCCGGATATGTGGCGATACCGATACTTACGGTCGCCTTTATATCTTCATCGAACGCCTTTACCCTCTTCATCTCTATGAACTTTCTGAGACGTTCCGCAACGGCCAAGGCAAGGTCTTTGTTTGTTTCGGGAAGAACGACACAAAACTCTTCCCCTCCGTATCTGGCTATCATATCCACTTCACGCAGAGTTTCCTTTAATCTCGAAGCTACTTTTTTAAGAACAGCGTCACCGACAAGATGCCCATAAGTGTCATTGCATTCCTTAAAATGATCTATATCTACCATGCCGATCGAGAAGGTAAGACCCAGGCGCCGCGCTCTATCGACTTCCTCGACCAATCTGTCCATTAGGTATCTTCTGAGATACACTTCCGTAAGACCGTCAAGAATAGAAAGCTCCTGCACTTGTTCGTATAATTCTACGCGTCTGAATTCCAGGGTTATTTGCGATACCAAAATACGGAACCTACCGTAACTGGTCCTGGACGCGCCTTCTATGGCTAATATCGCGCAAAGTTTATTGCTTACAAAGATCGGAAATACCATGAACGTATCAAATTGTACGTTCATTTCGTCAAATACGGACCCATCATCTTCTTTTGTCAGGAAAAAAGATTCTATTCCCTTTTTTCTAGTGTACGAGATGACCTTCTTATAATCAAGAACATTTTTTTCGCCTTCCGTGTATTTATCATCCGCTATGTTCTTGGAGAGACCTTTAAAGAATTTTTCTTTGCGGAAAGTCAGCAGATGCACCGTTTGGAACTTGAAGTTCTCCTCCATAAAATCAAATAACGCGTCAAAAAGTTCTTCCCTTTTGAGCGTCGGAGCGAACTTTTTTGTTATTTCATAAAGGCGGGATATACGCGTTAATTCATTCTCGGTCCTGGATCCTCTCTCATCCATTGTTTCCAGTTCACCGACAATATTGTTATACTTGCGTTGTCTTAGAGAGATATCGTTCTCATTGTATTTTATAAGTGAGACATAGAACGATCTTGCCATATAACTTCCCGCCGTGATCGCTCCCAAAAGAAGCATGATGACAAAAATGTCAACACTGTTGAGTATTCCTATGAATCTGTAAGCGACAAAAAACGCGAGATTCGCGCCCGCTAAGATCAGCGTTGAATATGTTCTGAATACGAACGGAACGACAAAAAACATTATCGGTATCATAAAAAGAACGAGGTATTCATCACCTTGCGGCACATAGTGAAAATACCAGCTGAGCCCTACAAGCGTAAGATTCAACCCTATTATGAGAGCCGCTCCTATTTTTTCTTTTCTTGTCGCTGCTACTCTGCGCATACCCTGTTCTTTCCTTCTGATTTGGCTTTATAAAGACATTTATCCGCTTGCCCGATCAAACCTTCCTTAAGTTTCGAATCCAAAGGAAATGCCGCTACTCCTATCGAGACCGTTACCGTGCATTTTTCGCGCCTGATAGTAATGGGACCTTCTTCGATGGTCTTTCTTATTTCTTCCGCCAGGTTTTTCCCGCCTCTCTTTGTTTCATTAAGAGCTAAAAATACAAATTCTTCTCCTCCGTATCTCGCCACAATATCTCCCGCGGAAGCCTTAGAGGTTAAGATACGGCCTATTTTTTTAAGTATCGCGTCTCCTGAAACATGCCCGTACTTGTCGTTAAATTCCTTAAAATTGTCTATATCTATCATCAACAGCGCCAAGGTGTTATTCGCTATTAGCGCTCTTTTTATCTCTTCATCTAAACGTTCCATAAAATATCTGTGGACATAAAGCCCGGTCAAGCTGTCCCGTATAGCAAGTTCCTCCGTTTGGTTGAATAAATGCGCGTTTTCAAGCGCGACCGCGGTAAGCTCCCCGATTATATCCAAGATCCTAAGTTCATGCTGACCAAACACGTCTATCTCATCCGAATCGACCCTTAATATGCCGAGTATCTTATTTTCCACCACTAAAGGCTTTATCATAAGAGACCTGGAAATATCCTTGGCCTCTTCACCGTCGACGGAAAATCTAAAGTCTTCCTTGATGTCTTTTACGAGAAGACTTTTCATGTTTTTAAGGACCCACCTTTCAAAGATGCCGCCGTTTTTCATCGCGAAAGAACCGCGTCTATCGGTCTTTGTGGTACGGCTCAGATCAAGTTCTTCTTTTTTCTTATCAAATTCAAAAAATAATACCCTGCTTCTTTCTCCGAAAATATTGATCGCTTCTTTAGAGATTATATTCACTATTTCATCGTCTGAAAGGGATAAACTCAGCTGATCGGTTATGTTCTTGAGTTTTAAAAGACTTACTATTTTCTCTCCCATAGCCGTAACTTCAGCCTCTCGGTTCTCTCTGTGATTTTTTATGAGGTTGACGTCTTCTTGTATCTTTTCTTTAGCTACCGTATATTTCTGATTCGAAATACCGATCTTTCTTGAAATATAGTAGCCGATAGAACTGGACAGGAAAAACGCCATTATGAGGACGCTGTAATAGTAGGGATTAAAATCGACCAGATAACGGTAGAGGAATATCATCGTTACAAGAAAAGAAAGAAGTCCTCCGAAAACCCCGGACAGGCTCCAAAAGAACATAACGACCAGACTCATCATTATAACGAGACTTATGGATATGAATTCAAGGTGTTCTATTCTGTTGCCTAAGACAGGAACTACTCTATTGAGGCAAACTATAAGTCCGGCAAAAAGAACTACCGAAACTGTGATCAAAAAATTCCTTCGAGAGAAAGGAGTCGGAAAAACGGCCATAAGGGCCCCTAAATAATGGTTTTTTCAGTAGTCTTATCAAAAAAATGTATCTTACTCATATCGAAAACAATATCAATATCCTGATTTATCTGAGGATTGGCGTCTCCTGATGCTCTGGCCACGACAATGTGCTTACCCGAGTTCAGATGTATGTAAACTTCCGATCCCATATGTTCTACGATCTCACATGTCATAGTGACAATGTTTTCAGGGGGAGTTTCCGACACAAAAAGTTTATCGTATATATCTTCGCTTCTGACCCCTAAAATAACGCGTTTATCGATATGGCCTTCGAGAGCGTCGTACATACCTTCCACTATCCGCACACGAAAACCACCCTCGTCAAAATAAAGTTTCCTATCTTTTTTGATGATCTTACCCTCGAGAAAATTCATCGGCGGCGCTCCTATAAAACTTGCCACAAATTTATTGACCGGAAAGTTGTATACCTTTGTAGGGGCGTCTATCTGATGGATAATGCCGTCTTTCATAACAGCTATCCTATCTCCTAATGTCATAGCCTCTGTCTGGTCATGCGTAACGTATATCATGGTAGCCTGCAGTCTTATGTGAAGGCGATGAAGCTCCGTTCTCATCTGTACTCTTAATTTAGCGTCAAGATTACTTAAAGGTTCATCGAACAAGAACACTTTGGGCTTACGGACGATCGCTCTTCCCACGGCTACACGCTGTCTTTGTCCTCCGGAGAGTTCTCTCGGACGTCTGTTCAAAAGAGCCTCTAACCCTAATATGCCGGCGGCCTCTCTGACCCTGGCATCTATCTCATCTTTAGGATATTTTTTAAGTTTCAAGCCGAAAGCCATGTTCTCATACACCGTCATATGCGGATATAACGCGTAGTTCTGGAACACCATAGCTATATCTCTGTCTTTCGGGGGAGTATAATTGACCTTTTTACTGCCTATGTATATGTCCCCTTCTGTAAGGGTTTCAAGCCCGGCTATAAGACGCAATGTAGTAGATTTACCGCATCCGGAAGGACCGACCAGAACTAAAAATTCCTTGTTTTCAACCCCGAAACTTACCTTATCGACAGCCACAACCCCGCCGTCAAAAACCTTAACAACATCCCTCAAACTAACTTGCGCCATGTTATCACCTTTTACTCACGCGATAAAAATTCTATTCTGTCATTGCGAACTAGTATATCTGTCATTGCGAACTAGAACATCCGTCATTGCGAACTAGAACATCCGTCATTGCGAACTAGAACATCCGTCATTGCGAACTAGAACATCCGTCATTGCGAACTAGAACATCCGTCATTGCGAACTAGAACATCCGTCA
>JBDRBI010000041.1:0-6517 GCA_043822885.1 Candidatus Omnitrophota bacterium | reverse complement strand
GTCTTTAAGACTATCAATCAAACCATGGGATTAAGGGTCTCAAGAGACGAAGAGTTAAAAGGGATAGATATCTCCGAACACGGCATGGAAGCCTACGCGGGATTTCAGATATTTACTACACAGTGATATTGAAATGTCATTACGAGGAGACGAAGGCGACGAAGCAATCTAACATAAAAACAGGAGGTAAATAATGAAACTTATAATAACCATGATACAGCCGCATAAGCTGCCCGACGTAAAAAAGGCTTTATTTGACGCGGAAATACATAAGATGACGGTAACGAACGCCTTGGGTTGCGGTCAGCAGAGAGGGTACACCGAAACTTACAGAGGCGTCGCTCATGAAGTGAACCTTTTGAAAAAAGTGCGTTTAGAGATAGCGGTAAATGAAGCTTTTGTAGAGCCGACGATCGAAGCCATAATAAAAGGCGCCCGGACCGGGAATATAGGTGACGGCAAGATATTCATATTGGATCTCCCGGAATGTATACGTATACGGACGGGAGAAAAAGGGTCCGAGGCGATTGGGTAGTATTCACCGTGGACCGCTGGGGTGTGCCTGTTTTATGTGTAATGTGTTATGTGTAATGTGTTATGAGAAAGGTATAAGTGGATATTGGAGCGCATCGCAATTTTAGCTTTTTTTATAACTTTTTAGGGGAATATTGTTAAATGATGTTTGAGCCCGAACACCCATGAAAACAAGTGAGGGCGAGTTCATTTAACACCCCTAAAAAGATAGAAAAAAAGCGTTAAGAAATTGTGCACAAGCGAAAAGATCCACTTGTACCTTTAGTAATGGGATTGCTTCAGCCGCCTTGCGCCTTCGCAATGACGGAAGCATAGAATTTTGATTGACAAGAAAGGAAAATTGGGATACACTTTAGCTATAGGCAATGACGCCCTTGAAAACTACGAAGTTTCAAGGGCTTTTTTTATATATTTGTCATTCCGAAGAAGGGATGACATCGCGGCGAGGACGCCCGTTTCCGATGGAAGCAGGGCGTTTTTTTTGACATTTAGTGCATAACATTTAATCGGGTTTTGACCGGGAGAAGAGAAGATGAAGACAAAACATGATACAGAAAAGATCAACGATCTATTTTTGAACGCTGGTAAAGGAAAGATATATAATAGCGTAATTACCGAAACAGAAAGAATGCTTATAGGAAAAGCGCTTGAAAGATCTTTCGGCAATCAGTCAATCGCCGCGAAGATACTCGGGGTCAACAGGAATACGTTACGGTTCAAGATCAAAAGGTTCGGTATTGATGTAAATAAGTTCAAAATATGAGACAATAGGTCATGGGAAGGAATAAAATGAAAAATGGGCTGCCGAAAAAACAGGGACTTTATGACCCGCGATTTGAGCATGATAATTGCGGGGTGGGTTTTGTCTGTGATATCAAAGGAAAAAGATCTCACGGCATAATAGAAAAGGGCATAGAAGTTCTTGAGAAGATGAGTCATCGCGGAGCCGTAGGAGCGGACCCTAAGACGGGTGACGGAGCGGGTCTCTTACTGCAATTGCCGCATAAGTTCTATGAACGTGAATGTAGAAAGAACGGTATTGATCTTCCTGATGAAACAAAATACGGCACGGGGTTGATCTTTCTTCCGGTAAGTAGAGAAGATAGGAACTTTTGTGAGAGCCATTTTAGAAGAATAGTCGAAGAGGAAGATCAGCGCTTTCTAGGGTGGCGCGATGTGCCCGTAGATGAAACTATAATAGGAGAATGCGCGAAGGAAACACAGCCTAAAATAAGGCAGATATTCATAGGATGGGGAGATAAAATATCGGAACAACCGGCATTTGAACGCAAATTATATGTAATCAGAAGAAGAATAGAAAAAGAGATAAGATCTTCCGATATAGGTCAAAAGAGTTTCTTTTATATCACAAACCTGTCTTCCAGGACTATCAGCTATAAAGGGCTTCTGATGCCTAAGCAGGTGAAAGGTTTTTATCCTGACCTTATGGATAAAGATGTCAAAAGTTCAATAGCGCTTGTACACTCAAGATACAGTACTAATACTTTCCCGACATGGGATCTCGCCCAGCCGTTCAGATTTTTGGCTCATAACGGGGAGATAAACACATTGCGCGGTAATATCAACTGGTTTCACGCGAAGGAGAGGCTGTTAACGAGCGAGCTTTTCAAAAATGATATCGAAAAACTGAAACCTATAATAGTAGAAGGCGGAAGCGATTCAGCCGCTATTGATAATGTTTTTGAGCTTTTAGTTCTAGCGGGGCGGCCCATAGAACAGGTCATGATGATGCTCATCCCAAGCGCGTGGGAACATGACGAAAATATGGATCCGGCGTTAAAAGATTTTTACAGATATCACGCGTGTTTTATGGAACCGTGGGACGGTCCGGCCGCGTTAGCCTTCACTGACGGGAAAAACATAGGGGCTGTTCTGGATAGGAACGGACTCCGTCCCGCGCGTTATATCGTCACAAAGAGCGGATTAGCGGTCATGGCATCCGAAGTCGGGGTAATCGATATAGAACCGAAGGATATCCTTGTTTCCGGAAGATTAGAGCCGGGCAAGATGTTCTTTATCGATACCGAAAAAGGATGCATAGTGGATGATAAAGATATAAAGGAAAATGTATCCAACCGTCAGCCCTATGGGGAATGGGTAAGGGCGAATATGGTGGAGTTCAATGAACTCAAAGGCGTTGAGAAAAAGTATAAAGAACCCGAAAATATGCTCCCATATTTTAAATGTTTCGGATATACGCGTGAAGACCTCAAGGAGATCATTAAGCCCATGGCGGAAAGCGGGAAAGAACCCATAGGGTCCATGGGGAATGATACGCCGATCGCTGTTCTATCCAATAAAAGACAGCTTTTGTATAACTATTTCAAACAGCTTTTCGCGCAGGTTACTAACCCGGCCATTGACCCCATAAGAGAAGAACTCGTTATGAGTCTTGATAGTTTTATGGGGGAAGGAAGGAATATACTGAAAGAAGGTCCCAAACATTGCCATAAATTAAGAGTAAGAGAACCCCTCTTGACAAATAAGGAACTGGAGGCAATACGTGACATAAACATAAACGGATTTAAGACTAAAACTATTCACACTTTTTTTAATTCTTCCGACTCTGCGGAATTTACACAGGCTCTGGACAGGATATGTTTTGAAGCCGAGTTTGCCATAGAAGAAGGATATACTTTTATAATCTTGAGCGACCGCGGCGTTAATAAAGAAAAAACGGCCCTTCCGACGCTTTTGGCTCTCAGCGCTGTCCATCAGCACTTGGTCAGAAAAACCGTGCGTTCCCAAATAACCATAATAATCGAAAGCGGGGAACCGCGCGAAGTTCATCATTTTGCTCTTCTTTTCGGGTACGGAGCCGATTGTGTTAACCCGTATATGGCGTACGATGTTATCAAATATCTGAAAAAAGAAGGTCAGTTGACGGTAGATAATGATAAAGCGGTCCAAAATTATATAAAAGCCGTACATGACGGGATATTAAAGATCCTTTCAAAAATGGGTATTTCTACGTTAAGGAGTTATAGAGGAGCCCAGATATTCGAGGCCCTGGGTCTTAATGACGATGTGATCGAAAAACATTTTACCGGCACCTCGTCCCGCATCGGAGGCATAGGGATAGACGGGATAGTAAAGGAAACTATTCGAAGACATGACGAAGCGTTCCTGGATACAGAGATGAACATTTCAGGTCTATCTTCGGGAGGGATATATCAATGGAAACGGGACGGAGAATTCCATTTGTGGAGGCCGGAAAGTATTGCCGCGCTTCAGGACGCGGTAAGGAAAGAAGACTATGGCATCTATAAAACATTTGCCGGATTGATAAACGATCAGTCAAAGAACCCGACAACTCTGCGAAGCCTGTTGAAATTCAGAAAAGCGATACCTATATCGATAGGCGAAGTGGAACCGGTCAAGGAAATAGTAAAACGTTTTGCTACCGGGGCTATGAGCTTCGGATCCATTTCAAAAAGCACGCACGAGGTCATAGCAATAGCGATGAACAGGATAGGCGCCAAGTCGAATACCGGCGAAGGAGGGGAAGATTCCGCGCGTTTCGCGGCTTTTGACAGAAATAATTCCGCGCGGAGCGCCATCAAACAGATCGCGTCGGGCAGGTTCGGAGTGAACGCGAATTATCTCGTGAATGCCGACGAAATACAGATAAAGATCGCTCAAGGGGCAAAGCCCGGTGAAGGAGGACAGCTTCCGGGGCACAAGGTAAGCGAGATGATAGCCCGTACGCGTTATACTACACCGGGTGTTACGCTTATTTCGCCGCCGCCGCATCATGATATATATTCGATAGAAGATCTGGCGCAGCTTATTTTTGATCTTAAGAATGTCAACCCCCGGGCGCGTGTCAGCGTGAAACTGGTCTCGGAAGTCGGAGTAGGAACGGTTGCCGCCGGCGTAGCTAAGGGGCACGCTGATATGATACTTATTTCAGGAGGGGACGGAGGGACCGGAGCGTCTCCGAAAACGTCTATCAGGTATGCCGGCCTGCCCTGGGAATTGGGGCTTGCGGAAACTCAGCAGACACTAGTTCTGAACGGGCTCAGAGAACGTGTTCGTCTGCAGACCGACGGGCAAATGAGGACCGGCAGAGATGTGGCTCTTGCGGCTCTTTTAGGGGCGGAAGAATTCGGATTTTGTACTTCAGTTCTGATAACATTAGGATGCGTTATGCTGCGGCATTGTCATTTGAACAATTGTTCGGTAGGTGTCGCCACACAAGATTATATGCTAGGGAAACAGTTTAAAGGCAGACCGGAATATGTAGTAAATTATATGATGTTCATCGCGCAGGAATTACGTGAGATCATGGCGGGTCTGGGAGTAAGAAAAGTCGATAACCTTGTCGGCAGGACCGATCTTTTGGAAATGAATACAGGTATTATCCCCGGGGGGTCCGGCGACATTGATTATTCGAAAATTTTATTTAGGCCGGAAGCGTCTGGAAAAGGTAAAAATTTATGCACCTTTCCCGAATATCATGAGACTGATCATGTTATGGACCATCAGCTTATAAAGATGTCAAAAAGCGCTCTCTCGAACGGAAAAATAGTAGAGGAGGAGCTTTCTATCAATAATACAGATAGGGCCGTAGGGGCCATGTTGAGCGGCGAGGTGTGCAGGATACACGGAGAAAGAGGCCTTCCCGAAGATTCTATACATTTCAAATTCAGAGGCATTGCCGGACAAAGCTTCGGCGCGTTCCTTATGAAAGGTGTTACTTTTGAGCTCAGCGGTCTGGCGAATGACTACGTGGGGAAAGGTATTTCGGGAGGAAAGATCATAATATACCCGGATAAAAATGCCGGGTACGTTCCGGAAAAGAACGTTATTATAGGGAACACCGCTTTCTACGGAGCGATATCCGGAGAAGCTTACATAAACGGCGCCGCGGGAGAAAGGTTCTGCGTGAGAAATTCTGGTATCTACGCAGTCGTTGAAGAAGTCGGTGACCATGGATGCGAATATATGACCGGAGGACGTGTTGTTGTTTTGGGTAAGACCGGCAGGAATTTTGCCGCCGGTATGTCAGGAGGGATCGCGTATGTCCGCGATGAAGACGGGATGTTCAAGGATAAATGTAATATGAGCATGGTAGAACTGGAAGGATTGAACGAAGAAGATAAAATCACCGTTAACAATCTTGTTCATAATCATTTTAAGTATACCTCCAGCAACACGGCGGAGAAAATATTGAAAGATTTTGATAACGAGGTGCTAAAATTCATAAAAATAATTCCTGTTGAATACAAACGTATTAAAGAAGGAAGTATGAGAATTTCGGAGGGATAAAATGGGCGACCCTAAAGGTTTCATGAAAACAAAAAGAGTGAAAAGCGTGTACAGACCCGTTTGCGAAAGAGTTAAGGATCATAAGCAAGTGGATGTGCTTCGTGCTGAAGAAGTTACCGAGCGTCAGGCCTCACGATGTATGGATTGCGGTACGCCGTTCTGTCACTGGGCGTGTCCCGTGGGGAATTATATACCCGAATGGAACGATTTTATTTTTCATAATAATTGGGAAAAAGCTTTTGAACTTCTTGACGCTACTAATAATCTTCCGGAGATAACGGGAAGATTATGCCCGTCATTGTGCGAACATTCCTGTGTTTTGGGAATAAATGATGACGCTGTGACTATCCGGGAAAATGAACTCGACGCGATAGAGAAAGCTTTCAAAGAGGGATATATCCGCCCGAGACCTCCGAGGATGAGAACCGGCAAAAGGGTCGCTGTTATAGGGTCCGGGCCCAGTGGACTTGCCGTGAGCGCGCAGCTTAACCGGGCGGGACATACTGTCGATGTTTTTGAAAAAGACAACAAGGCGGGTGGGCTTTTAAGATACGGTATACCGGATTTTAAACTGGAGAAACATATTGTTGACAGGCGCATAAAGCTGATGAAGGACGAGGGTATAAATTTTAGGACAGGCGTAAATGTCGGGGTAGATATAGACGCCGGGAATATCTTAAAAGAATATGAC
>JBDRBI010000040.1:0-17989 GCA_043822885.1 Candidatus Omnitrophota bacterium | reverse complement strand
ACTTTTCTCCTGTCCGTACTTATCGTATACGATAACCTTATCCAGATGCGGATTATTTTTAACTACATCCTTGTTCTCCGGTCTTACCAGAAAAGCAATATACGCGTCGGGATATTTGCCGCGCAAAAGACGGATGATCGGTGTAGAAAGCACGACATCGCCGAGTCTATCCGTTCTGGTTATGAGTATACGTTTATTGAGTTGATAGTTCATAGTTCGTAGTTTGTAGTGATTGACTGATGCGCTATTGAGTTAATAAGTCAATGGTCAATGGTCAATGGTCTAATCTGAAAACGCCTAACCAGGTTAGAAAATAAGCAGATACGAGCCCAAGTTCTCATTCACAGCGGTATTTCTTAACGTATTTTTCTAACTTTTTCAGGGGTGTAAAATAAACTCGTCCTCCTTTTCGTCGGACTCAGACAGTATTTTACACTTTTTTCCCTAAAAAGTTATAAAAATACTAAAATACCGCAACTGTTCACTTCAAGCTTGGGCTCGTATCTGAAAGTAAGTTCATGTTCTTTTTTTTCATGTTCTTCCATTCACCATCATACATAACCCATTACACATCACACATTACACAGCTTGCTCGCCGTTCATCATTTCTAAAACTTCTTGATATACTTCATGATCTTTTTTTGAAAAGCACATAAAGATTATTTCATCAAATTCATCCGCCGCTCTTAATGCTTCGGAAACAGCTATCTCTGCCGCTTCTTCAATTGGGTATCCGTAAATGCCGGTACTTATGGCCGGGAAAGCTATTGTTTTAAGTCCATTCTCTTTGGCAAGAAGAAAAGATTTTTTGTAACAGCTTCTCAATAATTCCGCTTCATTATCTTTTCCTCCATGCCATACAGGGCCCGGGGTATGTATGATCTTTTTTGCTTTTAACTGTCCCGCGTTGGTCATAACCGCTTCCCCTGTCGAGCACCCCCCTATTTTCCCGCATTCATCCATAACAGAACTTCCCGCGGCTTTATGTATGGCGCCGTCTACCCCTCCGCCGCCGGCGAGATGTTAATTCGCGGCGTTAACGATAACATCCACTTCTTCTTTGGTAATATCCCCCTGCTTGATCGTGATCTTTCCCATATCCATTCACCTTTTATAGAAGGCAGAAGTTAGAAGTCAGAAGGTAGAATGTAGAAGACAGATCCTAATTAGCTAGCCCTCTCCCGGTGACCAGGTGACCAGGTGACCCGGTGACTACTTATCGCGCTTACTCTTTCTCTTCTACCTTCTACCTTCTATTCTCTATCTTCTATCCCAATAATTTCCTCACCGCTCTGAACACTTCATCCACTTCTATGTTAGAAATACAGCCTTCATCCGGACCCGTAGAACATAAAGCTTCCGAACACGGCCGGCACGGCATCTTCGGCGTTACTACAACATTTTTATTACATACGGGTCCGTATTGTTTTTCATTTGAAGGTCCGAATATAGCTACGGTTTTTGTTCCGACCGCGCTTGCTATGTGAAGCGGCGCGCTATCATTAGTTACGACAATATCGCTGCGTTTAATAAGTTCGGTAAGAGCGCCTAATGAGGTTTTTCCGCGCATATCCGTGACATCCTTTTTGATATAAGCCCTGAACTTTTCGATCACATCTTTATCATCATCATTACCCGTAACAAAAACCTTACACCCCAGCTCTAGTATCAGTCTGTCGCTCAATTTCGCGAATTTTTCGGCACTCCACCTTTTAAGATGGCTCTTTGCGCCGGGATTAACAACAACCATAAGCCTATCTTTGTTAGGACCCATGACCCGGTCTACATCATCCCTATCTTTATCGTTTACCGGCAGATAAAATTTGCTTTCACCGGAGACATCCATACCCAGACCGGTCAGTTTCGCTAGATGTTCATCCTTTTTGTGTTCCGGTCTTTTATTGAAAAAATGCGTTCCGGAATGATATTTGGCTCCTATTATCCAGGGAATAAGCGAGTTCTTAAGATCAACCACGAGATCATATTTTTTTTTGTACAATCCTATAACTTCCGTTACTCTGTCCAGGAAATTCCTGCCGGATCCGCGTATTATAACCTTACCGACAGCCGGATGATGAGAGAATATCCCGTATCCGGGCCTTCCCGTTATAACATCGATCTTAGCATCCGGTATCTCTTGATGCAATTTCTCCAGCACCGGAGTCGTGAGTATTATGTCTCCGAGGTTATTAAGCGTTATAAATAATATCCGTTTTACTCTAGTCTTATTCATCTTCATAATTTATCACTCTGTCATTGCGACCCCCGCTGCTCCGCTTTGCTCCCTCGCAATGACGGGAAAGTGTCCCCGCACATCAGTCAATACCAGTCTATGGTCTATTGTCTATAGTCTATTGTCTATGGCCTCTCAACTTTTCTCCGTTCACTTCCCTCGCCACCGCTTCAAAAACTTCGTCCACGGTGATAAGATCCATACATTTTTTTCCCAGGACACAATTTTCGGTATAACACGGGACCCGGCATTCTATTTTGTCTTCCGATGATATAAAAACATTTTTTCCACGGCCTATTTGCCCCGTTATTTTGTATGATGTCGGTCCAAAAAGTCCTATGGTACATGCCCCCACGGCGGACGCCAAATGAAGCGGTCCGGAATCGGCGCTCACAATGACCCTGCATTTTTTAAAAAGTCCCGCTAATTCTTCGAGAGATGTCTCCCCCGCTAACGTATAACATCTTTCATCTTTGACTCTATCCGATATGTATCTCGCAAGATCCTTATCTTTTTTCCCGCCGGTTATAATTATATCCGCATCGTTCAAATTCTCGAGTATTCTCTTTATTAAACCGACGAACTTTTCTTTATCCCATCTTTTCTCATCCCAATTTCCTCCGGGATGTATGCCTATTAGGTAATTTCCCGAATTTCTTTTATTTTTGATGATCTCATCCGCTTTTTTAATGTTTTTTTCTGAAACAGAATATTCATATTTAATACCCGTTCCCTTTATCCCGACGGCTTCGGCCAACGCGAATATACGCTCAGCTCTATGTACGTTAACGCCGACATCGTCAACTTCTGTCGTAAGTTTAGTTTTCTTACCTTTAAACCCTATAAGATCATGGATACCGGCCGAGACAGCCATCATCCCTTTGCTATTTGACGACTTCAAGAAAAAGCACGTATCGTACTTTTCTTTCTTTATTTTAAGAACAAAGAACAGTTTCTCAAAAAAAGAAAAAAACCCTCTCCTGTCCGACAATAGATACACTTCATCTACAAAAGGGTTTTCCGATAACAGCCCCGCGTATCTCGGGACGACCGCACAGGCTATGTGAGACTCTTTATCCCGCTCTTTAAGCGCACGCAAAAACGGAAAAGAGAACAAAATGTCCCCCAGCCAGTTAAGTTCGAATATTAGTATTTTTTTTTGCTTATCCATAAATTATTGAGATTGCCTCCCCCCGTCGCTTTGCTCCGCAAAGCGGAGCAGCGGGGGTCGCAATGACGGGAAAGTGTCATTGCACATCGGTCAATACCAGTCTATTGTCTATAGTCTATGGTCTATGGTCTACGGTCGCCCTCTAATTACTTCTTCATAAACCCTTATCGTCTTCTTGGTGCTCTCGACAATAGAAAAGTTTTCTATGGCTTTTTCCCTGGCTTTGGCGCCTAGAGTTTTCCTTAAAACTTCATCTTCAAGAAGTCGAGATATTCCTTTCGCTAAACTCGACGGATCTCGGGTAGGAACAAGTATTCCGTCTTTCCCGTCGATTATAAGCTCTGATATACCTCCTATATCACTTGCTACACAAGCCTTCCCTGAAGCCATGGCTTCCATTAAAGACAGACCTAATCCCTCTAATATCGACGGGAGACAAAAAATGTCCATGAGAGATAAATACCCTGCCAAAGGAATATTATTTGTCTCTATCGTTACCCTGTCCGACAATCCGGCGTTTTTTATCCTCTTAGCGAGAGACCTTTCTTCTTTACCTTCCCCGACTATAAGAAGATGGATATCGGTATATTTTTTTGACAGTATTTCAAAAGCGTCTACCAAATAATTAAACCCTTTAACTCCGGAAAGTCTTCCTACGGCGCCTATCACTCTTTTTTTTTCTCCTATTCCTATTTTTTTCTTCAGCTCATTATCTTTTACATCGTGCGCTTCTTGATATTTTTCAAGCTCTATTCCGTTATGGATCATTGTTACCCGGGTTTCTTCAAGGTTGAAGTCCTCTACAAGATGTTTGCGCACACTTTCACTTATAGCGATAACCTTGCTTCCCCAGCACGGAAAAAGCTGCCGGGACATTTTTTTATATCTAAAAAATCCGTGACATGTAGATACGAACGGAACCCCCGTAAACTTTGATGCCATACACGCCGCCACCTGAGCTACACGTGTCTGCGCGTGTATAAGATCGAACTTTTCCTTTTTGATCAATCTTATAAGGGCCGGTATTGTTTTAAAAAGCGCGGGTCCGAATTCAGCTTTAGTTTTTATACCCATCTTTATGTGCGTCACGGCGCTCTCCGCTAATAGATCTTCCAATTCACCGCCCGAAGAAGCTGCGATCACTTCTATCCCTTCTTTTTTAAGATACTTAGCGGCGCCCACCGTATAAACGGATATCCCGCCGATATTCAAATGTGTAGTAAGCAGTAATATCTTCATAGTTTAGTTAGTAGTTCATAGTTCATAAAAAGTAAAAATCGTCATCCCGGAATTCGCCGAAGGCGGATATCCGGGACCCAATAAAAATATTCCTATTTGATCCCGGGTCTTCGCCCGGGATGACAAGAGGGAGCGCATTCTCGCATCGTTTAATTCACCGGTGACTAGCTTGTCCCGAGCGAAGCCGAGGGGGTGACTGCCTGCCCCGGCCATATGTCCCAAAAGAAGGCAGCCGGGAGTGACCCTTTCTATACCCTTGCCCCGCCGTCCATCACTTCCATCAAAGCCTCAAACACTTCTTCCGGTTTTATCATTTGCATACACTTTTTATTCTTCGAACATGTCGTGCTATAACACGGCGCGCATTTTGTGTCCTTGCGCAGCACCTTGTGTCTGTCGGACGGACCTATGTGCCTCATGGGATCAGTCGGCCCGAATATGGCCACAAACGGGGTTCCCATACTGGACGCGATATGCATCGGCGCGCTGTCACCCGTGAGAAGCGCGTTACATCTTTTTATCAAACTTATAAGTCTGGAAATATCGGTCTTGCCTACGGCATTGATCGGCTTAGCGACCGTTCTTTTCATAAAGCTGTCCGCGACATCTTTATCCTCCTCCGTCCCTATGATCACAACCCTTATCCCGCATCGTGAAGCCAGCATATCCGCAAGTTCCGCGGCATGGGATACTCCCCAATTCTTGGTATCCCATTTTCTGGATGCCGAAAGGCTTATCGCCACAAGTTTTTGGTCTTTTTTTAGCCATCGCTCTTCCATAAATTTTTGCGCCCAAATATCATCTTCTTCTTTTGTCCATAACTCAAGGCTGTTTTCGACATTAGTTATTCCTAAAAGTCCCAATACGCAGCTTTGATGCTCTATCGGACCCATGGGCATCCCGGGAGGGGTTATTTTCCGGTTAAGCAATAAACTTAATTTTCCGTTATCATATCCATATCTCTCCGTTATCCTACTTAAGAAGGCCAACATATGGCTCTTCCGGTTATTTTGGAGATCTATGGATATATCAAAATCTTCCGCTCTCAGCCGGCCCGCGAGTTTTATGAATTCCATGCCGCGGTCTCTTCCCGCGAGATCACATGTTATCGTTTCATCGATATACGGACACCTGTCCAGTATTTCTCTAAACCTGATATCGATCAATACTTTTATTGTCGCCAAAGGAAATCTTTTTCTGATAGCCCTTAATGAAGGAATACAGAGTATAACATCACCCAATGAGCTTATTTTAAATACAAGTATATTCTTCAGATTTATCGCTTCGAAATATACCTCGAGTGTTTTTTTCATCGTATATTCCAGGGAATAATGTTCTTCGACATATTTTCTGGCAGATAAGGATACTCTTTCGCACAGATCCGGATCTTCCATATACCTTAGTATCTTCTTCGACATATCGGATGGATCCATAGGCTCGCATAAAAGACCCGTAACACCGTCTTTAACGTTTTCGATAACACCGCCTATTTTAGTGGCCACTACGGGAACTCCGCGGGATTGCGCTTCTATTATGGATCTTCCGAAAGCTTCTTGTTCTCTGTTAGCTGACACCAAAATATTTAATTCCTTAAGAATATCGGGTACTTTTTTATCGCTATCCACAAACCTGACAAATTTATCCAGCAAAAGACGGCGTATCGTAAGTCCTATCTTGCTGATATATTCTTCTTTGGCCGAAGCCTTGTCGCCCATAAGCACTATTTCAACATCCTGCTTCTTTCTCGTGACATAAGAAGCGGCTTTCAAAAAATCCAGATGCCCTTTTAACGGAGTAAACCTGCATATCATCCCTATGCGAAACTTTTTGTCATGTTTTTCTTTCGGTGAGATATAAGAAAATCTTTTAAGATCCACTCCCCGAGGTATTACACGCATTTTCCGTATCGGGGTCTCGAAATTATCTTTCATATGTCTCGCCATAGTCTCATTGGCGACTATGACCAGTTTTCCCCAGCCCATGACCCTGCTGATAAGATGTCTTTTGTACTGTCCGTGCGCGGTGGTTAAAAATATTCTTTTAGTGGATAAAGCCGCGAAATATCCCACAAGAGCGGGTATTCTGCTCCTTGCATGGACGAGGCCGATATTCTCTTTTTTAATGATGTCTATAAGCTTAAAGTAGCAAAACAACATCACAAACGGGTTTTTATGCCCTATGGGCAGCGTATAATGCCGGGCGCCCATAGCGGCGATGTTCTTTTCAAGGATACCGCCGCCGGAAACGACAACAGCTTTATGCCCGTTAAGAGTTAGATAACGGGCAACTTCTATAGCCCCCCTCTCTACTCCCCCGACATTCAGTTTTGGTATTAGTTGTAATACGTTCATAGTTTGCGCCTTGTCAACCGATAAACTAGTCACCAGTTACCTAGTCACCAGTCACCTAGTCACCGGTTACCAGTCACCAGTCACCTAGTCACCAGTCACCGGTGACCTGCCTGTCCCCGCTGCATGTTTTCGAAGAAAACAGCGGGGAGTGACTTTTACCTACTAGAATAGCTTGTACAGCTTCTCGTATATCTTCTTCCTATCATCCGGAATGTTAAATACGACCCTACCTTCCGCGATATTGGATATTTCCCGGGGAATATCTTTTACTTCTATTACACGTAAAACTCCAGCACTCCCTAGCCTTTCGACAAATTTTTCATATTTGGTCTTCGTTTTGGTCTTTTTATCGGGGATGAAGACAAGGACCGGTCTGGAGGAAGATACCGCCTCGGATACCATAGATATACTCTCTCCCGACACCAGGATAACACGGCTTTTTTGCATTATTTTTTTAACAGTATCTTCATCTTGATCATTTTTACCTACAACGAAACTTTCGCATCTTGGATCATTTTTTAATTCTTTTGAAAGTATGTTTTCACTCCCGGCGGAAGTTCTCCGGGATGTAGTAACATTAAAAATTCCACCGGTCTCATCGCATGCTTTCTTTATACCGGCTGACAGGGATCTTACAAGATCATCTCCGAAAGTAAAATGTTTATTTTCTCCACCGAACAAAACTCCAATACGTAACTTTTCATCCTTACCCCTCTCTATGTCGCTAGCTTCTATAAGATTCGGAGCTAATTCCGTCATCACTACATTATCCTTGACCTTTTTTGATCTGGTGACTGCCTGCCCCGGCCATATGTTCTCAAAGAAGGCAGCGGGGGGTGACTGGTGACACTGTGTCTTTTTTCTACGTCGTGTCTCGGAATTACGATCACATCAAATGCTTTCCTATTTAAAGCTCCGGGATCCAATACCGTAATATTTCGGGCATAATTCTCTTTTTTCAGAACTTTATTTATTCCGGATAAGGATGAACCACAGCTTACAATAACATCGGCATATCTTCCGGTAATATCCCGGAATGTTTCCTTATCCAGCGCGAACTTGAGTAACATCAATCTTCCCTGACAATTTGAGTTCACAAGAGGTGTTAGAGATCTAAATATCCCTTTACGTAGATCATTCCTGAATTTTACATTTACTACATCCACTTTTAAATGTTCTTCCTTGTAACCTTCGTCTCTTCGATATTTTTTTATTTCTTCGACTACCGCCAAAGATTGATTTAGATGGCCTTTTTTACCGTCGTTCAAGACCAATACCTTTTTTAGAGGAGTAAGCTTCCACCTTTTATGCATCCATAACCATTGATCGGGATGTACCCTTATATTTTCTTCCAAAATATCATTATAACGCGCCATATAAGGAGTCACATCTTCCTTTTTCCCTATTGTCATAGGTTTTCCTAAGACTATTCTGTGATAGGGCCCCTCTTCTCTGTGTACAAGAGCCGTCAATATAACTGCCCCGCTTTTTTGCGCGAATCTATATGGTCCTACGACTGTTGAAGCGGGTCTGCCGAAAAAGTCTATAAGGATACCATGGGCTCCGGCATTCTGATCCGCGAGCATCCCTACCCCCTTGCCTTGATGCAATACCCGAAACACATTTTTTATGTCCGCTCCTTTACGAATAACAATATTTCCTTTGGACTCCCGCAGCAGATTAAGCAGTTCATTGAGCCTTTTCATCTTTTGATCCCGGGCGATGAGATGCAGTGGACAGCCTCTTGCCGAGCTTTTAGCCGTACCCAATTCCCAATTCCCAAAATGCGCGGATAAAAAGACAATTCCACGGTCGCTATTCAAAGCTTCTTCCAAATATTCGGGATTGGTAACCTTGACGAACTTTTCGAGATATTGACGGTCTACTTTTTTAAACGATAGTAGTTCCACAAAGATCTGCACCATATTTCTATACGCGTCTTTCGTAATACGCTTTATTTCTTTAGTCGACTTTTCTCCGCAAAAAGCTGCCTTCAGGTTCGCATAGGTTATATGCTTTCTGTTTCCGCTCAATAGGTACGCGAGAATACCTATACGTCTTCCTAGCCATAGGTTCAGTCTTATGGGCGTAAAATATAATAATGTGCTAAGTCCTCTTACCAGGACCGAAGCGATCAAGTCTAGCATTCAGTTTTTCCTCTCCGGAGATTATGTTGATAACTATATTTACCACGATCAATTTTTCTTCTATCTGAGATATGTCCAGCTCTCTCAATTTCACATGATCTTTAGCTGTTGTAACTATTTTTTCTATATTCTCTTCTCTGCACCTTTTATAGATAAGGTTTACATCCCGCTGATCGTAAGCGTAGTGATCCGGATAGTCAAAGCATACCGTGACATTGGAGCCTTTTTCTTTAACCAGAAACTTAAAATAATCCGGGTCGCCTATTCCGCTTACAAGACATGTTTTTTTCAGGAAAAGGCTCTTTGCCTGAAATATAGCTCCGGTAACATCGTTTAAGTATGAGATGCGGTGCCTCGTCATAATGATAGGTTTTTCGGGTATAATAGCTTCGATCTTTTTTACAAGCACCTCTTTGTTATACTCGTCTATCATATCCACTTTGGTCAAAACTATAATATCGGCCCGTTTCATAGAAGAGATGGATTCCCTCAAAATACCCCTGGGAAATATATGTCCGTTACCGAAAGGATATGCGGCATCCAAAAGTAAGATATTCAGGTCCCGTTTTATTCTTCTGTGCTGAAAACCGTCATCCAGCAGGATCAAATCGTTTTTATTTTTTAAGGCCGCTTGAGCGTTCTTTACTCTGTCTTGCCCTGAAAATACGGAGACTCCTTTATTCTCATCCCTCAGCATACGGTTCTCATCATTACCGTATCCACGGATCAATATCGCGGGATTAAAACCTTTAGCGACGAAATGATCTGACAGAAACGCGGTGAACGGTGTTTTCCCCGTACCTCCAAGGGTAATATTACCAACACTGATAACGGGAAGATCCGCCTTTTCTTCTGTTCTATAGCCTTTAACATACAGCTGATCTATCACTTTAACAGAAACAAGATATATCCATGAGACCGCATGAAGTACACCCTTTATAAGAAAAGGTATGAATCCCGACCTTTTGTCTTTAATGATAGATAACATGTACAAAGAAAAAAAATTCATATTTAGTCCTAAAATAGTTCGGCTAGCCTAAGCTGCATAGCGCATAGGGCACAGGGCATGGCATATTGACTGATGTTTCCTCTGTCATCCAGTGGGTAACGATTTTTATTTTTACAGTACTATGCTCTATGCTCTATGCTCTATGCTCTATGCTCTATGCTCTATGCGTTTCTCACGCACTCTGCTCTAAAGCAGATATTTACTTATCAATTCCATCGTCCCATCAAGCGCTCCGGCATTGTCGCGTATCACTCCTCTGGCGTTCTCTGATATCTTTGAACATTTTTCCGGATCAGATAAAAGCCCGGAGACCGTCATTTTCAGATCTTCCGTCCCTTTAATACATATCGCCGCGTCATGTTCTAAAAATATTTCGCTCATTTCCTTAAAATTGAACATATTCGGCCCGAAGATCACAGGTTTACCCCATCTTGCCGCTTCAATTGGGTTTTGTCCGCCTCTTTTTGCTATGCTCCCGCCGATAAAAACAATATCCGCTGAACTGTATATGTCCTTAAGGCGGCCTATGGTATCGATTATCAGAATATCCGCGTTTTCATTCTTGGGATCGCCCGTCATTTCCGAGAACAACCGATATTTAAAACCGTGTTTTTCCGCGTCTTTTTTTATTTCGGCGGTTCTTTCTATATGCCTCGGAGCAATAATAAGTTTCAGATCTTTATGTTCGCTTCTGAGCTGTTTAAAAATGTTTATCAATTCTTTTTCTTCGGGGCAGTGCGTACTGCCGGCAACTATTATTTTATCATTCTCTCTGAAACCTAATAGTTCCCTCTTTATCCCCGAAACACCATCCGGAAGGTATTCGTCGAATTTTATATTCCCTGAAACTCGAACATCCTCTTCCCGAGCCCCTAGCTTTTTGATCCTTTCGGCATCCTGAGAGGTCTGCATGCATAAAAGATCGATACACCTTAAAATACGCTTAATGATAGGTTTTATCATCCGATAGTTCTTGAAAGAATTATCGGATATTCTTCCGTTCACAAGTACAATGGGTACTTTTCTTGATCTGAACGTCTCCAATAAGTTGGGCCATAGCTCTGTCTCGACCATCACATATACCCTCGGATCTATTATCTTGACCACACGCGATACGATAAAGCTTATATCTATCGGGTAATAGAACACCAGATCCGCGGCATCCTTTCCCGCTTTACGCGCCAGACTGTTCCCGGTAGATGTAGTTGTGGAAATAATGACCGGTATATCTTTTTGCTTCTTCTTTATGCTTTCGGCGAGTTTTACCGCGAGTACCGCCTCCCCTACACTCACGGCATGTATCCATACAGGCTTTTTAATTGTAGTGACATTTTTAGGCAATATACCGAATTTTTGAAAAAACCCCTTATGCCCTTTACCCTTTATCAAAAGATAGGGAATATATGCCAAACTGAAAAGAATGAAAAATAAATCGTATATGATCCGCATATTTAACCGTTTAATCTGTCATTGCGAACGAACGTAGTGAGTGAAGCAATCTCCCTACACAACGGTACAAGTATTTATTTTCGCTCGTACGCAATTTCTTAACGTTTTTTTATAACTTTTTAGGGGTGTTAAATGAACTCGCTCTCACCATTTTTTATAGGTGTTCGGGCTCGGACAGCATTTAACAATGTTCCCCTAAAAAGTTATAAAAAAACTAAAATTGCGATGCGCTCAAACAAATACTTGTACCGTTACACATTCGCACATCAGTCAATTTCAAGTCTATGGTCTATTGTCTATGGTCTATTGTCTTCCCTCTATCTTCTCTCGCGCGCCATACACATGCTAAAACTGTATACCTTCATTCACAGCGGTATTTTTTAACGTATTTTTCTAACTTTTTAAGGGGTGTAAAATAAACTCGTCCGCCTTAGGCGGACTCAAACAGTATTTTACACTCTTTCCCTTAAAAAATTATAAAAATACTAAAATACCGCAACTGTTCATTCAGGCATACAGTTTTAGCTATACCCAGATAAACCGTATCAATCAGCGCATCAGTCATTCACTACGAACCATGAACTATCAACTATGAACCTTTAAACTATTCATCATTCACGCCCTAGGATGTGCCTTAGCATACATCTCACTTATACGTTTTGAACCCATATGCGTGTATATCTGTGTAGTAGAAAGATTTTTGTGTCCTAATAGTTCCTGCACGCTTCTAAGATCCGCTCCGTTATTCAAAAGATGTGTGGCAAAAGAATGTCTGATAGAATGCGGGGATATTTTGTTTTTTATACTGCATTCCTTTACGTACTTATCTATCATCCTGCGCACGCTTCTATCCGTAAGGCGCGTTTTATTCTTATTCAAAAATACCGCCTGATCATCCCCTCCTCTATTCTCCAGGTAAGTCCTTATGGCTTTCTGTGACGGCATACCTAATAAAGCCAGCCTTTCTTTTTTACCCTTCCCCCGCACTTTAATGACCCCGGATATAAGATCTATATCCCGTATATTTAACCCTACCAGCTCACTTACACGAACACCCGTGGAATATAACACCTCCAAGATCGCCCTATCCCTGAGTCCCATAACATTATCTATTTTCGGTGTTCCCAGCAATTTTAAAGTTTCTTCCGGAGCTAGAAATTCCGGGAGTTTTTTATCTATTTTCGGCGTAAAAATACTTTGAGAAGGGTCGTTTTCCACATATTTTTCTCTCAAAAGAAATCTAAAAAAAGAACGTACGGCGCTTAATTTTCTGACCACGGTACGTTTTGAGCATCCCCGGTGTCTGGTCTCCGCCAAGAACCTTCTGAGATCCAGATGATCTATCTTTTTAGGATCTTCTTTCTTCACAAAAGACAAGAGTTCCTTCAGATCAGACCCGTAATTGCGCAATGTATGATCGGAATAATTCTTCTCGATATGAAGATAATCTAAAAATTTTTTTATGAAACGTTCCACCTTATTCCTCTACCGCTTGAGAGTTTTCCGGGCTTGCCTCTTCCTCGGCGGGAAGTTTTCTGGTGGTATATGTACATGTGGGATATTTTGTGCACCCGTAAAACGCCCCGCGTCTTGATTTACGCTCAACCAGTTCACCTTCGCAGGATTCCGTAGGACATTTTACTCCGGTGGTAATAGATTGTGAATATTTGCAGTTAGGGAACGCCAAACAGCTCAAGAACTGTCCTCTTCTTCCCCACTTAACCACCATAGGTTGTCCGCATTCAGGACATGTCTGTTCTGTCGTTAATACCTGCCTTTTTACGTCTTTCATGTTATCTTTAGCGACATTAAGCGTTTTCAAAAAAGAAGAATAAAAATCTTTCAGCACCGATACCCATTTGACCTTGCCGTCTTCTATCTCATCCAACGCGTTCTCCATTCTAGCGGTAAATTCATCATCAACAATATCAGGAAAATTTTCAACCAACGCTTTATTTACCAGCTCGCCCAGATCCGTCGGCTGGAGACTTTTAGCCAGACGCTTGATATAATTACGCTGTGTTATGGTCCTTATAGTGGGAGCATACGTCGAGGGTCTGCCTATCCCTTTGTCTTCAAGCACTTTTACAAGCGACGCATCGGTATAACGCGGAGGCGGTTTTGTAAAATGCTGTTCGGGCAAAAGTTTTTTAAGATCCACCTCTTCTTCTATTTCAAGATGCGGTATCTCTTCTATTTCCCGGCTTATTTCTCCGTCATCCCTGTATGGACGCAGAAAACCGTCGAATATCAGTCTTCCTCCTCCGGAACGGAACCTGTAAAGTCCCGCGTCAATATTGATAGCCAGAACAGAGAAAAGCGCGCTGGTCATCTGACTTGATATAAATCTTTTCCATATGAGATTATACAGTTTATACTCATCGGGACTCAGGTATTTTTGAACAGTGTCCGGAGACCTGAGATTCAATGTGGGCCGTATAGCCTCGTGCGCTTCTTGCGCCCCTTTTTTAGATCTATAGACAGGCGGGATAGCCGGATAATATTTTTCACCGTACTTATCCATTATGTATTGTCTTGCTTCCTGACTAGCATCGTCGGATATACGCACAGAATCCGTACGCATATAAGTGATAAGACCTACGCTTCCTTCCTCTCCAAGCTCGATGCCTTCATACAATTTCTGAGCTACACTCATAGTCTTATTAGCGGAAAAATTTAACCTGTTAAACGCATCCTGCTGCAAAACTGAGGTAGTGTAAGGTGACCTGGGATAACTCTTTTTATCCTTATGACTGATATCTTTTACGATGAACTTCTCTTTTTCAATATCCTCGACCATCTCCGATACGGTTTTTTCTTTAGTGATCTGTATTTTTTCGCCTTTATATTTTACCAGCTTAGCCGTGAAGTCAGGAATATTAGGACTGGCTTCTTTTTTATTTAATATAGCGTCCAAACTCCAATATTCTTCAGGCTTGAACCTCCGTATTTCTTCCTCTCTTTCGACTATAAGTTTGACCGCCACCGACTGAACTCTTCCGGCGCTTAGGCCCCGCGTGATCTTTTTCCATAAAAGCGGGCTGATCGAATACCCGACTATACGGTCCAATATACGCCTTGCCTGCTGGGCATTTATCTTGTTCATATCCAATTGTCTGGGGTTCTTGAATGCGGCGGAAACGGCTTTAGAAGTTATTTCATCAAAACTGACGCGGCATATATCGGTCCCCTTTTTCTCCAATTGGTTCTTAAGATGCCAGCATATCGCTTCACCTTCCCTGTCAGGGTCAGCCGCGAGATATACCGCTTCGGTGCCTTTAGCGTCTTTTTTAATACCCGAAAGATATTTTTTCCTTCCTTTCATCACCACATATTCGGGATTAAAATCATTGTCAAAATCTATTCCCATCTTAGATAAGGGCAGATCCATTATATGCCCCATACTGGCGACAACTTTATAATCCTTCCCCAATATCTTGTTTATGGTCTTGGATTTAGCCGGGGATTCGACAATGACCAAGTATTTGAAACTCTTATTGCTCTTTTTAGCGGGTTTCTTTTTAAGCGGCATATGTGGGATCACTTCTCCTTACAATTTTTATACATCTTACCCGGTAATGCTTTAATTTTTCCTTTTATCTCTAGACGCAATAAGATGCCTGACACAATGTTGGCATCCATTTTTGCGAGTTCTGATATAAGATCTATCCTAACAGGCGACTTTTTTTTGATAATGTCACAGATAAGAACCTCATCTTCCAACACATTATCACCGGAGCCCTTCTTCTCTTTCTCATCATATCCCAATATTTCTAATATATCTTCCACGTCTGTAACGGGATTGGCTCCGGTCTTTATCAACGCGTTTGTGCCGTATGACGTTGCCATATCTATGCGTCCGGGGACGGCAAATACTTCTTTCCCCTGTTGAAGCGCAAAATCTACCGTTATGAGCGCTCCGCTCCTCACTCCCGCTTCTATTACAACAACACCTTTCGAAAGGCCGCTTACTATTCTGTTCCGTTTGGGAAAAGTCCATTTAGAAGGTTCTATATCATGGTCGAACTCGGTAATGACCGCCCCCTGCCGGCTTATCTTGTGACATAGGTCTTTTGACCCGGCGGGATATATATGTTTAAATCCGCTGCCCATTACAGCTATCGTTCTTCCCCCCGCGTTTAAAGCGCCGCGATGCGCCGCGGAATCTATACCTTTAGCCATACCGCTTACGACGGTTATGCCTTTTGCGGCAAGTTCATAACCGAATTTTTCGGCTATCCGCGTCCCATACAAAGAACACTGTCTGGCTCCTACTATAGCCACGGCCTTGACATCCGTCGCTGAAAATTCTCCTTTATAGAAAATTTTCTTAGGCGGATCATACATATCTTTTAAAGACGCAGGATATATTTCATCCCCTATCCTTACGGTCTTTATGTTTTCCTTTTCTTCGTACGACATCAAAGATCGCCTTTACCTACTTCATTATTTCTAAGCATTTCTAAAAACACATCGGTCACTCTTGGGTCGAGCTTTCGTCCTCTTTCGCCTTTTATTATCGCTACAGCTTCTTCTTTTAAGAAGCCTTCACGATAAGGCCGGTCCGCTGTCAAAGCTTCATAGATATCCGCCACACTTAATATTCTGGATTCTATAGGTATGTCTTCTCCTCTTTTTCCTTTCGGATACCCGGTCCCGTCATAATTCTCATGGTGACAGATCATAATAGGCACAATATCCCGCAGAAAATATATAAAACTCGCGATCTTAGCGCCCCATTCAGGATGATTTTTTATCTGATCATATTCGGCTTCGTTAAGTTTACCTTTTTTGAATAATATTTTTCCGTCTATGGCCAATTTACCCAGGTCATGCAATAAGGCGGCTACTTTTATATTCTCTATTTTTTTCTTACCCAGTTTGAGTTTTTTCGCCAAAGCAATGGACAAAAGCATAACTTTTGATGAATGAGAAGCTGTTCCCGGTTCACTTTTCATAGAAGCTGTGAAAAGAATATCTACGACTTCCCGGCATTCTTCACTGAGCCGGTTTTTAGTCAAAGAATATTCCATTATTCCGTTCCTGGCCGAAGGATATTTTTCTTCACTTCCAAAAAACAGATATAGCTTTTTACCGTCCTTTCTCAAAGGCAGGGTTGTCCAGGACATAAATTTAATTATGTCGTCCGCCGCGATAACAGGTGTATCGAATTTAGAAAGGATCTCTTCTGCCTTAATATTGTCAAATATCACGCTGATATCTTTTCTTTTTGCGTGCGGAACCAGGAGATCTATCCACTCTTTTCCGATAGTGTCGCCCCTGGAAGCATCAAAAAAGTCCCTAAATTCTGCGTTAATGAACATTATCACGCCTTTTTCATCGGTGACCATTACACTTTTTTCCGCATTTTCAAGAATTTTTTCAAAAAATATTCCCAACAGGGCGTCGTCATCAGACATTTGTTTTGTCATCCAATATCTCCTTTATTTTCTTAGCCACGCTTTTTACGCGCATCCCTGTTGTATCAATATGGATAGACGCCTTTTTATAAAAAGGCCGGCGTTTCTCTAAAAGATCTTTTATCTTTCTCAAAGGGTCATCCGCCTTAAGAAGCGGCCGATGCGTGTCCTTTTTTACGCGTTCGTAGATCTCTTCAGGCTCTGCCCATAGGCAGACGACCAGGCCGCAAGAAGAAAGATTCTTCATATTTTCCTCATCCAGCACTGCCCCGCCTCCGGCATCTATAACTTGTCCGTCATGTGAGCTGATCTCTCTTATTGTTTCCTTCTCTATTTTTCTGAAATACGGTTCGCCTTTGTCCTGAAAAATATCGCTTATACTTTGAGCTTCTTTTTTTTCGATCGCGTCGTCAACGCTTATATACTTTCTGTTCGTTTGAACCGCCAACATTTTAGCCGTCTCCGTCTTCCCCGTTCCCATAAACCCTATAAGCGTGATATTATCCATAATTTTACCATAATTCGAGCTTTACAATCTAGCTACCAAGTCACTAGTCACTAGTCACCAGTCACCGGTTTCAAGCAATCCACTGGTGACCTGCTTGTCCCGAGTAAAGCCGAGGGGGTGACATGGTGACCTGGTGACTTCTTGTGCTTCTACATATTATTCAGTTGCTTCAAATATCCTTCGTAATTACGTTTTATCTCTTTCATGGAATCGCCGCCGAATTTCTCCAGAAATGATGAAGCCATTTCAATAGCCACAACCGCTTCGCCTATTACACCGCAAGCGGGAACCGCAGTTACATCGGACCGTTCCACAGCCGCGGCGGATATTTCTTTTGTATCTATATTTACGGAGTCCAGCGGTTTATTCAGCGTAGCTATGGGTTTCATGAAACCTCTGATACGTATCTCTTCTCCGTTACTCACGCCGCCCTCTATCCCGCCGGCATTATTGGTCTTCCTT
>JBDRBI010000039.1:0-19263 GCA_043822885.1 Candidatus Omnitrophota bacterium | reverse complement strand
CGTTTTATCAATCAGGCTATACAGATGGTTGTTTTAAAGAACGCCGATCCCGCGGAAGAACTAAAGAAAGCGTCGCTTGAGATGCAGAAAGAGCTGGATGCGCGGAATAAAAAGTAGGGGCGGTTCGCGAACCGCCCTTACGTTTTGTCATTGCGGGCCGGCGGAGCCGGCGCGGCAATCCCGTTAAGGATATTTTTATTACCTTATACTCTATGCGCCATACTCTATGCGCTATGCTCTTCTAAAACTGTGTCGCCAATTTTACTATAAATTCCTGATCGGCGGATACATTTTCTCCCCATATCATGTTGCCGTATTGGATCTCCAGATCTAAAGAATTACGGCTTTTAGTGATATAACTTTCCGCCGAAGATGCTGATGTATCCTCTCCGGTCAATGCGCAATAAAGGTCTAACAGATGAAAAACGGGGCCGACCCTCCAAATAGCATAGCCTTTAGATATTTCACCCGGCTGGTTGACAGACAAAAACCCGTCGACCTCCGTTTTTAGCAGAAGCCAACTCAAAGGCCAGAAACCGCCTTCCATAAAGAAGGGCACGTCATCAGATACCCCTCTGTTCCTAAAACGGTATCCTGTTTCAGCGCCCATGTAAGAAGGAAGAGGGGTATTAAAGATCCTTCCGACAAGAGCTCTGAACTCCAGGTTATCATCACGATCGGTTAATGCGGGCTGCTCTCTCGCGCCGTCGGGATCTCCGTCCGCGTAACCCGTATAGAAAGAAGCTTTCATCTGTCCGCTAAGTACCCAAGGATCTCCTGCCGGTGTTACCCTTGCTTTAACGCCAAGATCGAAATTGGTAACAGCATGATTCTTAACGGACCAGGGCGTCCAAGCGGGGTTTCTGGCATATTCTTTGTATTTAGCTTCTTTGTACTCCAAGCTTCCGAATAAGGTAAGCCAATCAGTAAGACCGTATTCTACTTTCGGGATCATTGACCATCCCCAAGTACGCGCGTCACTGTCTTTGCGGGTCAGATCCCCGTTCACGGTATAATCTTCTTTAGCCCAAATTGCCTTAGTTGTATGTTCTAATCGCACTTTACCCTGCGGCAAGGTCCATGCGCCGGCAAAAGCAAGATGAGGGCTTAAAAAACAGGATAGTAGGATCATTAGAAATATTTTTTTCATACTTGTATACCTCAACTATTTTAAGTAGAAGAAAGCCAGAAATGACTTAAGCAATATCGTCTAAGTATATAGTATCGTTAGGGATGAGTCAAGAGAGGCACCTTGTTGTAAAATTTTAAAAAGTTACCAAACCTTGGTTACATATAGAAAAAGAAGAGCATAAAAACGTATTGACTTAATTACCGAATGGTATAACATAATATTGATGACAATACTAAAAAGGCATAAATATGTGATATTTCTTCTGGCCGCGGCGTCTGTGATACTGTTTTTTAAGCTTGGAGATATGGCTCTCACGGATCCGGACGAGACTTTTTATGCCGAAACCGCCAAAGAAATGTTAAATGCTGATGAATGGGTCACTCCGATCATTTTCGGAAAACCACAATTTGAAAAGCCCATATTTTATTACTGGCTTATACTCTTGAGTTACAAAATATTTGGGATCAATGAGTTTGCGGCCAGGTTTCCTTCCGTTCTTTTCGGTATTATAGGCATTTTAGGAGTATATTCTCTAGGCCGGCTGATGTTTTCCGAATTATGCGGATTTTTGTCAGGTCTGGTTCTTCTAACTTGTGTAGAATATGTAGCTGTATCCAGGGGGTGCGTGACCGATATAGTGCTTACAACGGCTATACTTTTATGTCTGCTCTTCTTTCTTAAGGGCTGGATAAAAGGTAAAAACATACATTACATTTTTTCCGCGGTTTTTGCTGGTATAGCGGTTCTCACAAAAGGGCCCATAGGTCTTTTTATCCCGGTTGTAATTATCGGACCATTCATACTCATTACACGTGATTGGCAAGGGCTCAAAAAGATACCGTTTTTTAGATGTATTTTAGTGTTTCTTGCGGTGGTTCTGCCATGGTATGTAATAGTCACAAAGATCCATGGGGCCGCTTTCGTGGGTGAATTTTTTGGATTTCAAAATGTTGTCAGATTTCTTAAACCCGAACACAGGATAGGTACTTCTCCTTTCTTTTATTTGCCCGTCATTATCGGCGGATTTTTTCCATGGAGTTTTTTCTTGCCGCTTGGTTTCTGGTTTATGACAAGAGAAAAGGAAGGAACATCCGTACTTAAAGGCCATAAGATATTTCTCATAGCGTGGTTTTTGTCCGTTTTTCTGTTTTTCTCGGTATCAAGAACTAAACTGGTTACGTACATATTCCCGCTATTTCCGATGATGGCTATTGTTGTGGGAAGATTGTGGGAACAGTTTATCATCAAGAAAAAAGAAGACAGCGAAACAGAAAAAAATATGTATATTTCGCATTACGCATTAACTTTTTTTACCGTTCTGGGCGCTATAGGTTTGTCTCTCTTTGTCGATCATAGGTATCCCCGGGCGGTTTTAGGGACAGCCGTGACCGCTTCGATCTTCTTGACGGGTGTTATTATATCCCTGATAATGCTCCTTAAAGAAAAAAGATCATATTCCTTTTATTCCATAGTTTTGGCTGTTATACTTGTTGTCATGCCGCTGACGATGTATATCCTTCCCGTAATAGAAGAATTTGAGTCAAGCAAGGCTGTTTCCTGCAAGGTCAAAGAGCTTGCCGGTGAGAACGAAGCTATCGGAGGAGAGTCCGATAACAGGCGCGGAATAGCATTCTATACCGACAGACCGGATATAGAAGATATCCATCTTTATGACGATATGAGAAGTTTTTTTTCCAGAAAAGAACGCGTGTGGGGAATAGCCAAGAAAAAACATTATGAGCAGTTCAAAGAAGAATTTTCTTCTTCAGTATCTTCGCCGGTCTTTCAGCTGGGCAAAAAAGTAGTTTTCACGAATAAACCCGATAAACTCAACCCGTAATAACGAATATAAAAAAAAATGAAAAAAGATATCAGCGTGTCATTCGTTCTTCCCATGTATAACGAACGGGAAAATATCTTAAAGACCGTGGATGAAGTAAGGACCCTGGCAAAAGATATAACCGATGATTATGAGATAATAATAGTCGATGACGCTTCCACCGATGACAGTGTGAAAATAGCCGGAAACTTGGCGAAAGAGGACAATGCGGTAAGACTGTTCTGTCTTAATGTTAACACTAAGTTCGGGGGAGCATTTGCCAAAGGATTTAAAGAGGCGACAAAAGATGTTATCCTTTATGTGGATTCCGATATGCCCGTCTCAAAAAAAGATATAAAAGCGTCATTCCCGTTGATCCGGGACGCTGATATAGTTACCGGATATTCCAGTGTGAGGAAGGGTGACACGCCTCTCCGAAAATTTATCTCCGGCGCTTATAACTTTATTGTAAGGATGCTTTTTGGCCTCAAGGTAAAAGATGTTAATTCCGGATATAAGATCGTCTCAAGAAAAATTATAGAAGATATAGAATTCATCTCGCGGAGTCCGTTCGTTGATGTAGAACTTTTTCTGCATATTAAAAAGAAGAACGGCAGAGTAAAACAGTTTCCTCTTGTTTTTCGGACACGTTCGGGCGGAAAGTCCTATATAGCGCGTTTTCCCGTGATACTTGCCACGTTTACCGATATGATAAAGGTAAAGATCCACTCATGTGTAAAACAAAAGAAAAATCTCTGATAATCAACGCGGATGATCTGGGTATAAGTCCGGCGGTGAATGAGGCTGTGCGCGGATATTATGTTTCCGGAACGATAACCGGAGCAAGTTTAATGGCGTGCGGTGAATATTTCTCTGACGCGTGTTCTATGCTCCGCGAAATAAATAAAAAAGATATAGGCGTGCATCTCACTCTTACAGGGAACTTCCGTCCGGTAACGGAAGATCTTTCTCTAGTAAGCACTTTACTCGGTAAAGAAAAGACATTTCCGGAAGGATACGGAAGTCTGGTCCTAAAATATTTCAGGAACGCGATCAAGGCGGATGAAATAATGAGAGAGTTCGGGTCTCAGATAGAAAAAGTAGCCAGAGAAGGTTTCAATATAACGCATATAGACAGTCACGAACATATTCATATGATCCCGGGAATACTGAAGAAAACCATCGAATTAGCTCAGAAATATAAAATAACGTATATACGAATACCCGTAGAACCGTTATACGTCATTAAAAAAAGTTTCAGTATAAAAGATCTGATACGTTACACAGCCTTAAGAAGCGCTTCCTTTTTTTCTTGCGCGATGAACAGTCTGGAAAACAAAAAAGACATCCGTCATAACACCGCGTTCCTGGGCCATTTTCATTCGGGCCGCTTAGATGATGAGATCATCCTCTTTATGATCAAAAATTTACCGCAAGGGATCGCCGAAGTTGCCCTTCACCCCGGAACAGAAGAAACCGGCCTTACCAGCGGCGCATGGAAAAACGCCGCCGAGTCATCCGGGATCAAAATAATAACGCATAGAGAAGCGGTCCCTTTCCGTCCCGTCATTGCGAGGAAAGAGCAAAGCGAATGACGAAGCAATCTTGTTGGTGAATGGTATTTGGTGAATGGTGAATGCCTGCCCCGGCCATATACCTCAAAAGAAAGCAGCCGGGGGACCATAGACTATAGACCATTGACCATAGACAGTGATTGACCGATGTGTGAATGCGGGCCCTTTCTGTCATTCAGGCTGTGTCGCAATGTCATTGCGAGCGAACGTAGTGAGCGCGGCAATCTCCCGCCCGCATTATTTAATGGGTTTAAACTTTTCGGTGACGTCACCGGATAGAGGAGAAGCTATATCCAACATCATTATTTGACTGTCCGAGTTGAAATCGATGTTATTCAGATCTATGATCCGAATAACGGCATTTGTTATATTACGGAAATGCATCTTTTTTTCTGATAGATCCCTGACAACCGTCCACTGTGTGGGGGATGAAGATGCTCCCAGAGGTTCTGCGACATCCGACATACCGTTAAAAGCGTAAGCGATCGCTTCGTCGCGAGACATTACTTTCGGCAAGGCGTTAAGATAAGCGGCCGCGCGAACAAAACGCGCTTCATGTCCATAACCGCCCGGCAAAGGTTTCATGCCTCCAAAACCACTATAATCACTCAGACCGGCCAGATTGACGGCATAAGGATCATTCGTTAAAACCTCTTTAGACAACGGCGAACCATGGTGGATCACCAGATTTCCATCCAGATATTCCAGGATGGCCGAATTCCCATTGGGATCATGTATATACAGATGCAAAGCGACTATTTTCCCGAAATATTTATCCGCCTTAACCCGTAATCCCGGCGCGTCGGCAATTACCTCATCCACTGTTTTAAAGTTATCCAGGCAGTATTGAACCCACATACCGTCATCCAGCACCGGTCGAGAATCTTCCTCCGGATATTTTGATGCCTCCATCCATAAGACTGCCGCGGATAATCCATATTCGTTCATACCGTCAGTCGCGCCTTCCGGGGTTCCCTCGACATAGATGTTGAAAGTCACACTGCCGTATTTTGAAACCCACTCAACAGGATCGTCTTTACGGCTAACCTCTTCTGCTTTACGTGCGATGCCCCTAGGATTGATCAGAACCGCGAATTTATCATCACCCCAATCCATATTTCGCCCGGCGATTTTTATACCTTCCTGATCCATAAATAATTCCGAGCAAGCTTCTGCCGAACGCGAAACGCTTAATGAATACAGGCAGAAGATAATGACGATAATACTGTTTTTTAGTTCCATATCAAACCGCTCCTTTTTGAGATAGGGTCAGACCTTCCCGTCTTCTGAATAAAACTAAAATGAACGGAACCGCGAAAAATACGATTATACCGTTACGCGGATTTAAAAGAGATATTGCCATCGCGCAAAAGGAGAGCGCGGGTATTATTAAATTCCTCATCTTGTAATACTTTATGATCCCCGCATCAAGATGTTCTTCTATAAGACGGTTCTTCCCGGTAGCGTACACCCAGTGCGCGAAAAACGTGAGCCCGGCTAAAAGTAAATTGATCTCAAAAAGTAACGCTGCCGGACGCAGCTGTCCGTAATCGCTTACCATTACCGTGGTAAACGGCACAAGGCCGACGAACATAAGCCCTAAGATATTTATAAAGACCAATACCGCGTCCGTCTTCTTTATATAATGAAATTGTTGATGATGCAAAAACCAGAACACGCCTAAAAGAATAAAACTTTCCACATAATGCAAAAGATCCGGAAGTAAACTAAAAAGTGAATCAAGTAATTGTTTTTCACCCATTGCGGCCGGATGACGCAGCACTACCTCAAAACTCAAAATAAGTATCGTCATAGAGATAGCGAATATGCCGTCGCTAAGCCCCTCAATCCGGCTGGTCTTAAGTACCGTAGTAATATACTTCATAGTATCCGCTCCGTTTTTTTTATCTCAATTTTGCATCACCGCCACTTAACGAGATAACATTCTAACCCGAAGAATTGAGTACGGCAAGGGAAAATAGAAGCGAGATATAAGGTTTTTGCACCGTTTAGGATTTTAGCTTTGTAACCTATGTTACCAGTTTATACCAGTGTGCTTAGGGGAAAGTGTAGCGGTGCGACGAACCATTGGGGGATTTTAGGCTTTTTCCGGATGTTTTGAGGTAAATTACCTATCATGCAGTTTTTCTCCGAAGACGAAGCGGAGGAGAAAAAGTCTGCATGACCTCAAAATATCCGGAAAAAGGCGTTAAAAAATCCGCCGGGGAGGAGTGCCGATACGCTTTCCCCGGAGTGGGGATACTGTTTAATCTTTGAAATTGGACTTCATTTGGGCAGGACTCGGCGGCTTGCCCGGGGGTCTCGGCAGTTCAGATCCGGCGTACACTTTTTAATAGGAAGAATTTATGGTTATCATGGCCGAGGCCGACAAAATTCCCGTCGGAAGCTGTGATCTTGCTGTCACTTTCTTCTCTTCCGGCCAATTCAACTTTATCTCCGGTTTTCAATCGTTTCAGGTCATCATTTACCGTTTTATTCGCCGGGATAAAGTGAAGAACGATCAGGGTCCCGTCTGGCTTTTTGGACGCAGACCAACTCATATTGCCGTTCCTTATGGGGGTCACCCTGACCAGTGACGGATCACTGAAATCTCCCGTGGTTACGATAGCATCATAGGTTATATATGGGGCGTCTTTGTGATATGCTCTCCCCACATACCGGATATCCCCTTTGTAGACCTTGGCGTAGGCCCAGCCGGCGTCATAGACCGTTCCCTTACACTCTATCGTTCCTTTTGTTTCATCGATACTCATGTTCCGGACAATGGAATCCGTGGACGGCGTTTTAAAATAAAAATAAACTCCCGCGATAATCAGAATGATCAATATTTTTTTTATCAAGATCAGCTCCCCGGTTAATATCAAACGCGCTGCCCGGCCAATTATACCATACTGCATTAGAAAAGTATTTTGGTAAATATGAGGTTTTTGCAACGTTTAAGATTTTAGCTTGGAATTCTAGACGGTGCAAAGTGTGCATAGGTGTGGCAGGGGTATGGGATGTCAATGTGTAGACCCGACCCTAGTTTGAGACCCCGCTTATGCGGCACCTTGACTAAAGTCCATAAATGTGGCATACTTGTTTCATTAAATGGACAAAAAGGGGTATTTACTGAAATGAAGTTTAAAGATTTTTATACAGTATTGGCAAGACATAAATATTACATCTTTACTTATGAGGATGTACTGTCATTTTTTACGGAAGAAAAAAGACTTAATCTGAGAAAAATGATCTATAGGTGGAATAAGAAAGGGTGGATCTATGCTCTAAAAAGAGGGTTATATGAACTTACATATCCTGTTAGTTTTAATATTCCGGACTTATATGTCGCTAATAAGATATACAATCCTTCGTACGTTTCATTGGAAACGGCTTTATCCAATTATAGTATAATTCCTGAAGTTTCAATGTCTGTTACTTCTATCACGACAAAGCCTACACGAAGGTTTAAAAATAATCATGGTCTTTTTACTTATCGAACAGTTAATACGAATGCCTTTGTAGGATATTACGTAGAGAAACACGGCATTTATGACATTCTTATAGCGGAACCTGAAAAGGCGCTTATCGATTATTTATATTTCAAAAGATACCGAAATAATGAATTTGATCTAAAAGAAGAACGATTGGATAGAGATGTAATTTCAGGGTTAAAAAAGAATAAGCTGAATAAGTACGCAAAATTATATAACCTTAACTTGAAGGAGTTCTATGCTTACTTATAATTCACTGATCGAGCAGGCAAAGATCGGAGGGATGCCTCCGACAAAAACTCGAGGCATTCTAAGAGAGTATCTTCAGGTGCTTATCCTGAAAGAATTATACAAGAAAGAAGAGGGTAAGAAACTTTACTTTACAGGAGGAACATATCTAAGATTAGTTCATAGAATAAAGAGGTTTTCCGAGGATTTAGACTTTAACGCAAATGATATTACCCGGGAAGAATTTGAAGATCTTCAGGAGAAAATAAAAATAGAATTAGGCAGAGTTGGCCTTGAAGTGGAGATCAAGTTTTCTCATTGGGGGGATCTTTATGTAGCAAACTTGCTTTTTCCCGAGGTGGAAAAAGCTTATAATGTGGTATCAAGGCATTCAAAAAAAGAAGGGATCATTATAAAAGTGGAAGTAAATAACATTAAAAAATGGCAGATAAAAAGTGAAACTCAGGTAATTTCCGGGTTTGGTGAATTTTATCCATGTATTTGTACGGAAAAGGGTATTTTGTTCGCGGATAAAATAGATGCGCTTAACAATAAGAATAGGGGGAGACATTTATATGACATTATGTTCATGCTTTCAAACAAATATCCCATTGATGAAGATGTTTTAAAAAGCTTCAATTTAAAAAAATATCCATTGGAGATCATCTCTGATAGGATAAAAAATCTTACCAAAGAAGAATTATCAAAACAAGCCGAGACATTAAGGCCCTTTTTATTTGAAGAAAGTGAAGCGGACATGCTTTTAAACGCGCACGAGATCATTCCGCTGTTGATAGAAAAATATATGAAAAAATAGATCTACATTTAGGGCCTCGTCTACACATTGACAAAAAAGATGTCAATGTGTAGACGCGACCCTAGTTTGACCGAGGCATGCTCGAACCCCGGAGAAATGGGCAAAACACTACAAATTTGTCCAATTTTGTCCTGTTTTTAGGGGCGATACTTTATGTAACTATAATTGATGCGATAGGCTAAGCAAAATTATACCCAACGATGTGGATAATCTTGTTTTCCTCCTTCTAAAGGCAGTCTTAAATTTACGACGATTCACATAGCATTTTATTGCTTAGTAGGTATTGCAAAATAAAATATACTTCCTTTGCCTATTTCGTTTTCTACCCAGATCTTGCCACCATGTGCTTCTACTGCCATCTTACAAAAAGCAAGGCCTAGTCCTTTGCCACCACTCTTTCTGGCTTCCCTACTTTGCACCTGAGCAAACTTATCAAATATTTTATCCTTATATTCTTCAGGTACGCCTTCTCCTTGATCTTGCACGCTTATAATAACGTTTTTATCTTTCTTATCGTCATTTACCATTACGTCAATTTTAGATCCGGAAGGAGTAAATTTTAATGCGTTTCCAATTAGATTAGAAATAACTCTTTTTAGAATTTCTTTGTCCGCGCTTAACCTTGATATTTCAGACGGTATTTTTGCAGATATTTCCTTGTCTTCCGATAAAACTTTCATATCATTTATTACTTCTTTGATTAAAACTGCGATATCTATCGGTTCATATTTAAGTGTAAGTTTACTTTCTTCCATTTTGCCGATATCCAAGAGATCGGAAATCATGTTTTTCATCTCTCTAAGTTTTCCGAAAGAATTTAAAAAAACATCTTTGTCCTGTTCAGACAAACTATTCCTTAAGCTGCTTTGAAGAAATTGAACATCCTGCAATGCTATACCGAGTGGATTACGTAAATCATGCACTATCATTTGAGTAAGTGAATCTTTAATCTCCTCTAGTTTTTTTAACTTATTATAGTTTTCTTCTAGTTTTTTACGGACCTCCCAACTAAAAATACCTAAAATATTCCAGACTGCCCATGCTATGATTATGCTGCAAATAGTTCGGAATAGTTGTACCGGTATCCGAAACAAATTTAAAAATTCAGTCTGATTTATAACTGAAGCGGGGAAAAAATCTGCCTGCGGCACAATAATTCCACCTAATATGCCATAGATACCTATAGAAAACGCTGCTATTATAAAATAACGACGTATTTGCAAAGGAGCAAGAATAGCGTCATTGTGATTATAGTATGCAATCAAACCGACCGCTGTAATGATCCCGCCCGGAAACCCTAAAAGATAGCGAGGCCAAATGCTTCTTTCATGCGTCAGTGCAAAGGTGAAGATAATAGTAATAATGCTTAGGCTGATTGTAATCCATTTATTAAACGCCTTTTTATAACTTAATAATATAAGTCTACGCCCAAACTCAAAAAGAAAAATATATGATGTGTAAAGAAACATCCATCGTATCCAATCAAATGCATTCGATCGAAATCTTCTCGTCAAGCTAAACATATCAAACCATTCATTTAAGCCATGAACTACGCCGAATAACGCAAGTAGCCATAAAATATCTGACAGAGTAAAAATGCTTTTCTTGCGAGGATAAACAAAAATACATACTCCCATAATTATAAAAGCTAGGCCATATACAAGAAAAACAATATCTAAATGTTTAGTAATATCTAGTAGCATTCTGTTTTTTCCTTTTTGAAGTGTTGCACTGGTTACTTGAACCTAAGGACGCTGTATAATAACTACCTACCAAGCGATATCTTACAAAACAAATCCGGGTACGTCAAATGTTTAGATTTTTTTAGAGAGTTTGCTTAGGGGGAAGTGTAGCGGTGCGACGAACCATTGGGGGATTTTAGGCTTTTTCCGGAGTGGGGGATTAAAGGACGTTTCTTCGGGTAGGCAGTTTCAATCTGGACTCTTTACTGATCGTTTAGCGAATAGCTCGTACTGCGTCCACCCGCTGGATCTTTAACAAGAACTCCTTTTTCAACAAGATCAAGAATATCCCGTAGAGCCGTATCCTGCGAACACTTTGTGATCTTTGCCCATTTGGAAGAAGTAAGTTTGCCTTGAAAATCATCAAACAACTTATTGACCATAACGCACTGCCGCTCATTCATTGATCCGGACGGGTGAGATTCCCAAAAGCGTGATTTTCTGAAAACGTCGGCCAGCGTGAGTTCCGTTATATTCAGTGCTCTATTTAAACAAACCAAAAACCATTCAAGCCATGCCGTGATGTTAATGCCCGCTTTTGTGTTTTGAACATTTTTCTGTGTTTTTTCAAGAATATCATAATAAGCATTTCTATCTTGACGAATCTGCACCGACATACTATAAAACCGCTCCTGACTATTATCTGCGCGAGCAAGCTGCATATCAGCGATAGCTCGAGCAATGCGTCCATTTCCGTCATCAAAAGGATGAAGTGTCACAAACCACAAATGTGCGATACCAGCTTTGATCACAGAATCCATCTCTTTTGAAGCATTAAACCACTTTAAGAAATCTTTCATTTCCCCATTAAGACGTTTTGCTTTCGGAGCTTCAAAATGTACACGCTCACGCCCTATAGGTCCCGAAACAACCATCATGGGTCCAAGGTCATCACCGCGCCAGGACCCAGCCTTGATCTTTCGCATCCCACTTCGCCCGGTTGGGAATAAACTTGCATGCCAACCATGCAGCCTGTTTTTTGTAAGCGGTTTGTCAAAATTCGAAGTGGCGTCCAATATCATTTCCACGATGCCGTCAACATGACGATCTGAGGAAGTAAGCCCGCCAATATCCATCCCAAGTTTGCGGGCAATAGACGAACGAACTTTCTGTGGATCAAGAATCTCTCCTTCGATCTCACTGCTCTTAACAATATCCAATGTAAGCGTTTTAAGTACCGCCTCAGAGCGCAAAGGAAACCCCAACGCCTCCATGCGGCCGATAAGACGCCCTTGACGGTTACGCACAGTCCCCAGTAGAGATGCGATCGTCGTAAGATCCCATGTGAATTTTGGCCAATTTTTTAACTGATAAATATATTTCATTTGTAGTTCTCCTTATAAATTGGTAATAGTTTAACTTGCGTAAATTGCATAGAGCAAAGAGCATGGAGCATAGCGTTTACTTATTATCGTAGAAGGTAAATCCTAACTTACACATCGGTCAATATTCCATGCTCTGTGCCCTATGCGCTTTGCGTTTCTTACGCAAGCTAAACTACTACATAAATTGTGCGTAAAAAGCACCCTATATTCTACGCATCCTATGCGGAGAATATAGCACATATTCTCCGCATATTCAAGTAATATCTTTATTTTCTCCGAAGACGAAGCGGAGGAGAAAAAGTCTGCATGACCTCAAAATATGCGGAAAAAGGCGTTAAGAAATCCACCGGTGAGGAGTGCTGATACACTTTCCCCGGAGTGTGATATTGAAGGACGTTTCCTCGGGTAGGCAGTTTCGGTCAAAAAGATAAGAGTCGACATCTGGGCAGAACTCGGCGCCTTGCGTCGCTCGCTGCGTTAATTTAAACTAGCTCCTCGGGTAGGCAGTTTCGGTCAAAAAGATCCTCCTGTTCGTCGGATATTTTTGACCGAAACTGCATTCCCTCATGCCTTCGGCATTCGGTCAGACTCGGGGTCTTATTGTAAAAGCTTATGCTCCTCGTCACTCTCGGGCTATAAAATAAAAAACCCTGCCTTGCGGCAGGGTTTTTTATTTTATGGCTCCTCGGGTAGGACTCGGCGCCTCCGAGCTCATTTTATTTCACTGGCCATCGCTAGCGCTCGTGCCAGAAAACATTTTCGCTCTCCGGTCGGCCAGCCGCCGGCTCAGTTGTGGTCATTGCTCCTATTCGTCGCAACTTCCGTGAATTAGAGGTTCGCCAGCTCCTTTCGAGTCCTACCCGAGGAGCCAAAAAAAAAGCCCCAAAGTGTTGCCACTTTGAGGCTTTTTTTTGAACTGGCTCCTCGGGTAGGACTCGAACCTACAACCTATTGGTTAACAGCCAATCGCTACTACCATTGAGCTACCGAGGAACACTATTATCGTATCTTTTACCATTGCCCGCCGTAGGCGGGTCAGCCATACGGCTGAAGCTACCGAGGAACGTTGTTGTATTATGTAAATTGGAGTCTTAATTATAGGCAAAAAGGTGGGTATTGTCAATCCACATGTTTTTGTTATTATTTCAAAGAATTTATCTTTGTCGAGATTACTTCGTCATCCACCTCCGGCGGATTCTTCGTAATGACAGTGAGGAAAGTGGCCACAATATATTACACTATCATTCCACAGGTATGCGTGTTTCATAGCTAATTTGACAAATAGGAGGTTTGAGTGCATACTGTATCTGAGATAATAGTAACGAGTAAGTATCGGACAAGGGGAGGTCTTTGGGCTTGCAATATCCTCAAAATTGTAAGGAAGGTATAACATGAAGAAAATACTCATAATTGATGATGAGCCGCATATAATAAAAATGGTGAGATCCAGGCTTGAAGCCAACGGATATGCGGTCATTACCGCTCTTGACGGAAAAGAAGGGTTGGAAAAAGTCGAAAAGGAGAACCCGGATCTTATAATAGTAGACGTGCTCATGCCTAAGATGGACGGATATACTTTTGTGCGCAATCTGAAAAAAAAGAGAGCCGATATCCCGATAATAATACTCACGGCTACACAGGGTATGACGGATCTTTTTGAGGAAGAAGGCATAACGGATCAGATCCATAAACCGTTTGAGACGGAAGAGCTTTTAGGGAAAATACAGAAGTATCTGGGATGAGTTCAGAGTTATGAGTTCGGAGTTCGGAGTGATTGACTGATGCGTTATTGAGTTCAGAGTTATGAGTTCGGAGTGAGGAGAGATTGCCGCGCCGGCTTTGCCGGCTCGCAATGACGGAGTGGGAATCGAGTCAAAGAGGAACGGACTCTAGTGAGCGAAGCGAATGATGACTGCCTGCCCCGGCCATATGTTCCAAAAGAAGGCCGCCGGGGGGGTGACTCTCTCTATCCTCTCGCTTCTAAAAAACAATAAAATGATGGAGGTATTGTGTCTAAGAAAATATTAGTGGTCGATGATGAGCCGCATATAATTATGATGGTCAAGTCCCGGTTAGCCGCTAACGGGTTTGACGTTGTTACGGCCAATAGCGGGTTGGAAGGGTTTGAGATCGCGAAAAAAGAGCGGCCGGATCTTATAATCCTGGATATTCTTATGCCGGAAATGACCGGACTTGAAGCGCTGGAGAAAATAAAATCTACGGAAGAGACAAAAAACATACCCGTAATAATGTTTACCGCGAAAGGTCAGTCAGATGACATCGAAAAAGCTCAAGAAGGCGGTGCGGCCGATTACATAGTAAAACCGTTCAGCCCTCTAGTATTGCTTGAGAAAGTAAAAAAAGCCTTAACATAAAAATGTGGGGGAGATATGCCGGAGAAGGGTAAAAAATTTATCGATATTTTGATCGAGAAAGATCTTTTAAGTAAAGAACAGGCAGATGAATCGGCGCGGGAACAAAAAAACAGCAGGATCTCTTTACAGGATGTTTTGATAAAAAAGGGATCTGTTTCCGAAGAAAATATAGCTAAGGCTATTGCCGAACAGCTGGATATTCCGTATGTAAAATTATCGGAAGAAAAAATAGATCCTCAAGCGGCGAAAATGATATCGGAAGACATGGCCAGACATTACAAGGCCATACCGGTCAGGATAAAAGGAGAAGCTCTTTATGTCGCGTTCGTTTCCCCTTTGGATCTTCCCGCCAGAGATGAGATAAGGCATGTCACGGGACTTGAAGTAAGGGCTTTAGTGGCCACAGAAAAAGAGATGACCAGAGCTCTTAATCAATACTACAAAGTCGAAGAGATAAGTAAGCAGGCCCTGGTAGACCTCCGTATGCAGAAACTTAAAACGGTAAAGAAGGCGGATGCCGTAAAGATCGAAGAGAGCCTGGGACGAAAAGAGGATCTGCCGATAGTAAAACTGGTAAGCGACATAATAAACGGAGCGATCAATTCCAAGGCAAGTGATATACATCTGGAGAGCCAGGACCCCGACATGATAGTCAGGTACAGGGTCGACGGCATACTGCATGACATTATGACCATCCCCGTACATGCGATACCTTCCGTTATATCCAGGATAAAGATATTGTCTAACCTGGATATAACCAAGCAGCGCGTTCCGCAGGACGGACATATAACGATCAAAAAAGACGATAAAAAATATGATCTGAGAGTCTCGACCCTTATGACAATAGCGGGAGAAAAAGTAGTAATACGCGTATTGGATAGAGATAGTATGATGATAGGTCTCGGGGAGCTCGGGTTCACGGATGAAGACGAACAAGAGTTCAGGCTTCTGATAAATAAACCTTACGGTATGATGCTGGTCACCGGGCCCACAGGCAGCGGAAAAACAACTACTCTTTACGCGGTGTTAAATCAGATAAATTCGGATACTAATAACATCGTCACCATTGAAAACCCGGTTGAATACAGGCTCAACAGGATCAATCAGATACAGGTCGATCCCGCGTCAAAAATAACGTTCGCGACAGGTTTGAGGACAATACTCAGGCAAGATCCGGACACTATAATGGTAGGGGAGATAAGAGATACGGAAACCGGAGAGATCGCCGTACAAGCCGCTCTGACAGGACATCTTGTGTTAAGCACCCTGCACACGAATGACGCTCCGAGCGCGCTGACGAGGCTTATTGATATGGGTATAGAGCCTTTTCTTATATCCTCCACGGTCATAGGCACTATAGCGCAAAGATTGTGCCGACGGATCTGTCCCGAATGTAAAGAAGAATATACGCCGGACAAAAAGGAATTGGACAGCATCGGGCTGAGCTTAGAACCCGGCCGGACTTTAGCCAGGGGAAAGGGATGCAATTTTTGTTTTAATACCGGATACAAAGGACGCTTAGCGGCATTCGAGATAATGAAAATGTCACCCGGCATACGCCGTCTTGTGAACGATAATGAGCCCGTTGAAAAGATCAGGGAACTTGCCGTAAACGAAGGTATGAGGACATTGCAGGAGAACGCTAAGATCAAGGTGAAGGATAAGATCACGACTATTGATGAAGTGAAAAGAGTTATCTACTTGGATTAGTTGGGAGTTATGAGTTGGGAGTCGGGTGACTATTTTTATATTATTTTTTCCGAATTCCGAACTCCCAACTCCCAATTCGATTAACCATGAAAAAAAATAAAAAAGTGCCTTTAGATATAATAATGGTCTTCACCGAACGGCTTTCGTCTATGATCAACGCGGGGCTTCCCATAATAAGATGCCTGTACACGATGCGTGAACAGGAAGAAAATGCGGAGCTCAAAAAGATCATATACGGTATTTGCCTTGATCTGGAAGGAGGCCTTAGTTTCTCGGAAGCGTTAGCTAAGTGCCCTCATGTATTCTCCGATTTTTATGTAGATCTGGTGCGCGCCGGCGAGACCGGCGGTATGCTGGATGAAGTTCTGGAAAGGATAGCCGTATATCTATCCAAACAGCAGTACATAAAGCGTGAAGTAAAAAAAGCGTTCGCGTATCCAGTAATAGTACTTTTCGCCGCGGTTTTGATAGTGGGGTTTTTGACGATATTTATCGTGCCCGTATTCGCGGATGTATACCGTAAGATGGGGGTTACTTTACCGATACCTACGATCATACTTGTTTCTATAAGCAAGATCGTTGGGAAATATTGGTGGGCTCTTCTGATCTTTGTTTTCAGCGCAGCGGCGTTTTTAAAATACATGTACAAAAGACGCGGGGTCAGAAAGATGATAGATTTTGTAAAATTAAACGCACCTATCTTCGGTACTCTGAATAGACAAATATCCGTAACGCGTATTGTGCGTACGCTCGCTGCTCTAACGACAAGCGGGATACCTATTATGGCAGGGCTTGATGTTGTGAAAAATATAAGCGGGAATATCATCATCGCGGATCTTATGGATGACATAAAAGAAGGAGTGAGGCAGGGCAATAAAATAACGGACATATTGAAAGGAAGTGACCTGTTCCCGCCAATGGTGGTACAGATGATATCTGCCGGGGAAGAAGCCGGGACTTTGGAAAACATGCTTAATAAAAGCGCGGATCTTCTTGATCGGGATATAAATTACACAATGAGTAAACTGGTAACAAAACTTGAACCTATACTTACGACATTTTTAGCCGCTATCATAGGATTTATAGCTATGGCGATATATCTGCCGATGTTCGACGTAATCACCGGTATCAGTAAATAGTTTTTAATTGTGAACAATAACAGACATAGGAGGAAAAGACGATGTTCAGAGGGAAAAAAGGATTTACGCTTATTGAAATATTGTTCGTAGTCGTTGTTATCGCGATATTAGCGGCGGTAGTTATACCCAGATTGACCGATACTGCCGCGACCGCTAAAATTTCGGCATGTTTAGCCAATAAAGCGAATATCAACACACAGGTGGAGAAATGGTATTTTGATAACGGAAGCTGGCCCGCGAATAACTTAAGCGATATCGGGGCGGATGATGATTATTTTCCCGACGGGATACCGGTTTGCCCTGTAGCTTCTACCGCTTACGCGCTAGACGGTACGTCGCATCGCGTGACCGGGCACGCTCATTGATGGTGAATGGTGAATAGGGAATAGTTCAAAAGTTTAAAGGTTAAAAAGTTTAAAAGTTTAGATTGATTGATGTGCTAATTGATAGTGGATGAAAAAATACTGTCATTGCGAGGAACGAGTGTAACGAGTGACGAAGCAATCTCATATAAAGAGATTGCTTCATCCGCTGCGCGGCTTCGCAATGACAGAATAAACTATATACTACGAACTATGAACTCTGAACTACGAACTAATATACGAACTAATAAAGGTTTTACTCTTATCGAAATATTGGCGACAGTGGCTATAATCGGCATTGGCATTGTCCCTGTTATGAATATCCTGCCCGAGGGTATGAAATCCATAAGAAAAGTCGAATACTTGACCCGTTCCGTTATGTTAGCCCAACAGAAAATGGATGAAGTAAGGAGTCTCGTATTAGGAACGAACGCCGGTTATGGATATGATAAAGCCGGCGGGTATGACGATACCGGCACTTTTACTTCTTTTACGGACTACGCGTATGAAGTGGAAGATGATCAGGGAGCGGATATCCGGGAGTTGAGCGTGACCGTATGGTTTGACGAAAACGGAAACAGCACCCTGGACGCGGGTGAAGATAGTGTGAAGCTGGATACGAAGATAGCGAAGAGGTAGGCGCGATGGGGATAGACTTACATTTCTGTCATTGCAGACACCTCACGTCATTGCGAACGAAGTGAAGCAATCTCAAAAAGAGATTGCTTCGTCGCTTCACTCCTCGCAATGACAGAGTTGAGGGCGGCTTCGCAATGCCACGCGCTGTGCACTATGCTCTATGCTGAGCGAAGCGAAACAGGCTAGAAACTATGAACAATGAACTACGAACTAATAACGGTTTTTCTCTTATTGAAATACTCCTGGCAGTGGTGATCATGGGGATATTATCGGCTGTTGTCATACCGCGGGTGACCAAAGCGGATCTTTATAACAAATTCCTGGTATATACGACCGCTCATCAGGTTGCCGCCGATATACGGCTCGCGCGCAGATTAGCCGTAACGAACAGTGATGATTATAAATTAGAATTTTCAACAGACAGTGGTACGGATGTGTATGCAATATATAAAAATAATGGCGGATCATGGGACGAGGTAGGAGAGACAAAAAGTATTGCAGAAACAATTTCAACGTCGGGAGCTTCGACAGTGACATTTACTCCGCAAGGCGCGGCAGATAGCCTGAAAAATTTTAAATTTGCTATTGATACCGTTCGGTATCAAGCACGCGTTACCAAAAATACGGGAAGCGTTGTTTTGGAGACGTATTGATGCAGGAGTCTAAGGTCAAAGGTCAAAAGTCAAAAGTCTGGAGAAAGAAAACGGTGAATAGAGTTACGGTGGGGGCACCATTCCATTCCCGTCATTGCGAGGAGCGGACTTTGTTCCGTCATTGCGAGGAGCGGAGCGACGAAGCAATCTCATATAAAGGGATTGCTTCAGCCGCTGCGCGGCTTCGCAATGACGGAAGCAAGGGTTTTACCTTACTTGAAGCGCTTCTTGTTGTCGGGATAATATCCGTGATA
>JBDRBI010000038.1:0-27894 GCA_043822885.1 Candidatus Omnitrophota bacterium | reverse complement strand
AATATCACTGTGTAGTAAATATCTGAAATCCCGCGTAGGCTTCCATGCCGTGTTCGGAGATATCTATCCCTTTTAACTCTTCGTCTCTTGAGACCCTTAATCCCATGGTTTGATTGATAGTCTTAAAGACAATGGTCATTGCAAGCGCGACGAACGCTACAACACTAACCGCTCCTAGACACTGTATGCCAAGCTGGGTAAATCCTCCGCCATGCAGAAGACCGTTATTAGCTAATCCCAGGGCTTTGTGTCCGAATATTCCCACCGCAATAGTGCCCCACACACCGTTAACTAAATGTACAGGAACGGCGCCTACCGGATCATCAATGTGTATTCTATCCAGAAAAAATGTCGCGGCAACAACAAATATCCCGCCTATCGCTCCTATGAGCATAGATTCAACGGGAAGAACGTACGCGCATGGCGCCGTTATAGCGACAAGTCCCGCTAAAGCCCCGTTCATGGTCATAGTAAGATCGGGTTTTCCGCTTTTTTCCCACGCGTAGAACATCGCCACAAGAGCCCCGCTTACGGCCGAAAGATTGGTGTTAACAGCTACTTTAGCTATTAAGCTGCCGTCTCCCACCGACAAGGTCGACCCCGGATTAAACCCGAACCACGAGAACCAAAGCATCAAAGCCCCCAAAGACGCCAGCGCCATAGAATGTCCTTCTATAGCGTTAGCGGATCCGTCTTTATTGAACTTACCAATCCTCGGACCCAATATCATTGTTCCCACTAAAGCAGCGGTTCCGCCTACGGCATGTACTACCGCGGATCCTGCAAAGTCCCCGAATCCCATATTTGCTAACCATCCTCCGCCCCATATCCAATGTCCTACAAAAGGGTACACAGCCGCGGATATTAGAAAAGAATAAATGAGATACGCTTTAAATTTCATCCTACCGGCTATACCTCCGGCAACAATAGTCGCCGCGGCGCCGCAGAAAACGGCGTGAAAGAGCCACTCGGCTTCCAACGGCAGATGACCGCCGTGGGATGTTCCGGTAAGAGCCCATCCTGTCCATCCCATAAACCCATTTCCCGAACCGAACATGATAGCGTATCCGAAGATGAAGAACCCCAGAGATGCCATACAAAAATCCAGGAAATTGTTCATAAGAACGTTACAAACGTTCTTTGTTCTCACTAGTCCCGCTTCAAGCATCCCGAACCCGGCCTGCATAAGGAACACCATAAACGCGGCTATCATCACCCATAGTGTATCGATACCGACCGTACTGGCGTACAGAACTTCCTCTGCCGCTGATGCTTTCCCATGAAAGAATACGCTGAGGATGCCCCCAAACATCAGAACTTTTGTTATAGATCTAAACATTTTCCACATATACCCCTCCTTTTAATAGTTAATACCTATCGTTATTCCGCCGTAAAATTCGTTACTCTGAACATTGTTATAAGTATCTCTATCCAGAATAATCGAATATCCTATCAACGGTGTGATCGTAAAATATTTCAAAACCGGAATGGAAATATCCGCGGTCATTAAAGCATCACTCCATCCGCGATCATACGTCCACTGCTGATAGTTGTACCCGAACTTTACGCCAAGTGATGATGATATTCCGTTACCCAGATCAAAAGTATGTCCGCCTCCGAACTGTAGATACGATCCGTGTCCCGCTTCCACATCCCAATACCATGTAAAATAGGGCTGTAAAAGCACATCATAAGAAATACCTAACATAGTTTCGTGAGAATAGCTTCCATCCGCTTTAAGGTCAAGGTTCGGGAACGTATAGAACGTATATCCGGCTGTTAAGGATAAAGGATCAAATATTCCGACCCCTTCGATATTCGACGCTTTCAGGACGTCACCCACATTGAACTCATAAGAAGCGGTATAATCAAGTTCAGTAAATTCCTGATACCTACCGCTATCCGCGGTCTTATCTTTGGCTAAACTGTAATTACCCCACATATCGAACGTAAAACCTGCTTTAGAGACGGATCCGTCAACCTGCATAACGGGTTCATTGCCCAGGTTTTGCCCTCTCCAAATATATTTCGTCAGGAATGCGGTCGACAGAGATATCTCCGACATATCCTCCGCGGCAAAAACATATAAGCCTCCCGAACAAAATACACACACAAACACCGCTACCGCGATGATCTTCCTCGTTATCGTAATATCTATCATTTCTCCTCCCCCCATAAAGGTACAAGTGGATCTTTTCGCTTGCGCTATACACTTGCTAAAACTGTACACCTTCATTCACAGCGGTATTTTTTAACGTGTTTTTCTAACTTTTAAAGGAGTGTAAAATAAACTCGCCCTGTCCCGGGAGCGGTACAGGGCTCAGACAGCATTTTACACTCTTTCCCTTAAAAAGTTATAAAAACACTAAAATACCGCAAATGTTCATTCAGGCATACAGTTTTAGCTATACCCTGATAACCCGTATCGATCAGCGCATCAGTCATTCACTATGAACCATGAACTATCAACTATGAACTCTCTCACTTCTCGCTTCTAACCTCTATCTCCTCGGGCCCGAACAGCATTTAACAATATTCCCCTAAAAAGTTATAAAAAAAGCTAAAATTGCGATGCGCTCCAATATCCACTTGTACCTTTCTCATAACACATTACACATAACACAAGCACACCCCGTTCAGTCTCTCGTAAATCAGTATGACAAAGGAGCGCAGCGGTCAATATACCATGCTCTGTGCCCTATGCACTTTGCGTTTCTTACGTAAGCTAACTACTACAAAAAAAAGCCCTTTTCAAGCTTTCATAGCTTAAAAAGGGCTTCTATGCCTCTTCCGTTCTCTATTGAACTTATTTTAAGGACCGCTATCTTAGAGGTTCTTAATTTTTCCCGCCTATTTCATAAGAAAGTATTATCGCGTTCGCGATCTCTTTCATAGAAACACGCTTATTCATACTGGATTTTCTCAAAAGACCGTAGGCTTCGTCTTCCGTTATGTCCCGGCTTTCCATGAGTATGCCTTTCGCTCTTTCTACTTTCTTTCGTGTCTCCAATTCCTCTTCGATGACCTTTGTTCTTACTATAAGCTCGGTGTTCTCTATGGCTACCGCGGCTTGATTAGCGACCGCGCTCAAAAGATCTATATCGCTCTTACTGAACTCCCTGAGTTCTACCGTATAGACGTTGATAACGCCTATGACCCTATCTTTTACCAACATGGGCACACTGAGCATCGAGATCAAATGCTCTTTTTCCGCGAGTTTCTTTTCTTTGTACCTTTCATCCTTAGACACATCTTCTATTATCATCGGGTTTTTATCTTTCGCGACCGAACCTACTACGCCTTCCCCTAATCTTAACACCCTTTCTTTCAGATATTCCTGGCTGAACGCTTGGGTTGCTCTTATCTTAAGTTCTTTTTTTTCCTCATCCAGAAGCCACAAAGAGCATATCTTAGCCCCCATAACGCTCGCCGTAAGAGAAACTATAAGTTTCAGGATATCCTCAAGATAAAGATCGCTTGTTATGGCTTTACTGATCTTGGTCAAAGTCCCTAAATATTCTTTTACTGATGTTTTTTTCGGCATCCTATTATCCTATTCTTTTTCTTGTTACAGAAACAGCATCTCCGCATATGACGGAAGCGGCCATATTTCATCCGGCAGAAGTCCTTCCAAAGCGTCAACTGAAGTGCGCAGCGCGGACATCCCGGATATCATTTCTTCGGTATTTTCATCTTTGGCCGCCTTTTCCAAAGTCTTTATGCCTTCCAATGTTTTTTCCGTCTGGCCGGATACTTCCTTCAAAAGCTCCACTGTTTGAGGTATTTTACAGCCCGCGGCATCCTGTACACCGGAGACGGTATCCGCGAGGGACGCCTGATATTCCAGCGCTATGGGTATTATAGACGTTTTCGCCATCGTTAAAGCAACCCCCGCTTCTATCTCAATCGTTCTTTTATACTGCTCTTCATATATCTCATTCCTGGACATGAACTCCACTTTTGACAATACTTTATGCTTTTCAAAGATATCTATGACCTCTTTATTTTCCCTGATCGCTTTTAAAGCGGCCGGTGTATTTTTCAGATTCAGTAATCCCCTTTTTTCGGCCTCTTTATGCCAAGCTTCAGTATAATTATCGCCGTTAAAAAGTATACGTTTGTGTTTCTTTACGATATCGCTTAATATCTTCTGCAGCGTCTCATTAAAATCCTTACCGCTTTTTACGCCGTCTTCCAGCTCCGCGCATATTTGATCCAGGGCTTCCGCCACTATCGTGTTAAGGATTATGTTCGCGCTGGCACAGCTCTGGTTAGATCCCACGGCCCTAAACTCAAATTTGTTCCCCGTAAAAGCGAAAGGCGAAGTCCTGTTCCTGTCGGTAACGTCCCTCGGAAGAGGCGGTAAAGAAGTCACCCCAAGCTCCAACGGTTCTGTTCTCTTGGAACTTTTGGCGCCGCCTTGTTCTATCTGCTCGATAACATCGAACAATTGATCTCCCAAAAATATCGAAAGGATCGCCGGCGGGGCTTCGTTCGCGCCCAATCTGTGATCATTCCCCGCGCTTGCTACCGATGCCCTAAGCGCTACAGCGTAAGTATCTACCGCTTTCATAAGAGCGCATATCATCGTAAGAAATTTGGCGTTTTCATGCGGATCTTCTCCCGGAGAAAGCCAGTTCTTATCATCAGGCCCGACCACCGACCAGTTATTATGCTTACCCGACCCGTTAACCCCCGCGAAAGGTTTCTCGTGAAGAAGACACACAAGATCATATCTTTCGGCGACCTTTTTAAGCACTTCCATCGCCATCATATTGTGGTCTACAGCCAGATTCTGTTCCTCAAAAACAGGAGCCATTTCGTATTGAGCGGGGCAAACTTCATTATGTCTGGTTTTTGAAGGTATCCCTAGTTTCCAGAGTTCACGGTCCAGTTCATCCATAAAAGACATTACCCTGGTCTTTATCGCCCCGAAATAGTGGTCCTCCATCTGCTGATGTTTAGCCGGAGCTTTACCGAAAAGCGTCCTGCCGGTCTGAATAAGATCGAGCCGCGCTTCATAGTAACTTCGATCCACCAGAAAATATTCCTGTTCCGGTCCTAATGTAGCATACGCCCTTTTGTTTTTAGTATCTATCCCGAACAGCTGCGCCAAACGGCAGACCTGTTTGGATAAAGCCGCTACGGATCTTAATAGCGGGGTCTTTTTATCAAGCGCTTCACCGTGATAAGAATAGAACGCCGTCGGGATACATAGAGTCGCTCCTATTTCTCCTTCCTTAATAAAGGCCGGAGAAGTAGGGTCCCATGCGGTATATCCGCGCGCTTCAAAAGTCGCCCTTAATCCGCCCGACGGAAAACTTGACGCGTCAGGCTCGCCTTTTATCAATTCATTACCGGAAAATTTCAGCACCACTCCGCCGTAAGAATCGGGTTCTATAAAAGAATCATGTTTTTCGGCCGTCGATCCCGTCAAAGGCTGGAACCAATGGGTAAAATGCGTAGCTCCTTTGGCTAAGGCCCATGTTTTCATGGCATCGGCCACTTCGTCGGCTATACTCGGGTCTATAGATCCCCCTTCCCTGGCCGCCGCCAAAAGGTTCTTGTAGGCTTTATCCGACAGATAATTACGCATCGTCTTTAGATTAAAAACGTTTTCTCCGTAATAATCGGAAACTGTTCTAATACCTGGTTTTTCTGACATCTTTCCTCCTAAGTTTATTACTTCTTATTTTATCAAGAACGCTGATTTACGCAACATAAATAAAAGAGGCGTTCATCCTCTGAACGCCTCTTTGCTTAACTCTTTGAACACTTCTCCGTGTTCATGAGTTATTTTACATGATAAAAATATTTTGTCAAGATATTTTTTTAAAGTCCAAAAACTTGTATGGCCAGCCCCGAGAGACATATCGTCCCTCCCGCTATCGCGTGCACATAACGTTCAAGTTTTCCTAAGCGCACAAAGGTAATACCCCATGACGAGAGTAGCACCATACCCAGCATCGTCATTATGGTAGCCGCTCCGAATATCGCGGTAACGATAAAAAGTCCGTGCATACTGTTTTTGGCCGCGGGATACATAAGCAGCGGTATTAAAGGTTCGCAGGGGCCGAGCACAAAAATAGTAAAAAGGACCCACGGCGTTATGCTCTTTCTGTCCGTTGAATGCACATGCCCGTGTTTCCCCGAATGAGCGTGCGTATGAGAATGTTTTTCTCCTATCGAATGAATATGGATATGAGTGTGCTTTTTGTTTTTGACAGCTCTATGCAGTCCCCAGATAAAATAAGCTAACCCGAACCCGATCAAAGCCCATGCCGCGATGTTTCCCCTGAAAGCCTCAAAGACCTCAAGCTTCATAACACCTATGCCGAATACGATACCTATAGCTCCCAAAAGAACAGAGCTCATTATATGCCCCACACCGCAAAAAAAAGTTATAACCATGGTTTTGGCAATAGACCAATTTCTGGCGCGTTTCATCATAATAAAAGGAAGATAATGGTCCGGCCCTACCAAAGTATGGATAAATCCTATAGAAAGAGCGGTAATACATAGGATCATTAATTCAGTTTTCATAATAAGCACCTTCGATTATTCGGTTCAGCATATTCTTGGAAGCTGATCGGCTTCCAGCATAGGCAATATACGGCTGGATCCCACACGCGTTCTCAGGTAAACTTCCTTTTTGTGCTTTCCGGTGACCTCACCTATTATCCTCATCTTTGATCCGGTCGCTTTTTTGATCCTCTCAGCGTCTCTTTTTGCGGTAAAACAAACAAACTTACCTTCATTTGCTACATATAGCGGATCAAATCCCAGAATATCACATATATTTTTTACATTTCTCTTGATCGGGATATCTTTCTCATAGATCTCAATACCAAGATCGGACGTATTCGCTATTTCGTTCAAAGTCGTCGCTAATCCGCCCCGCGTGGGATCACGCATGACGCTGATATACTTCGCCCGTTCCAAGCATTTACTTACCTCAAGATTAAGGCTGCAACAATCGCTTTTAATACCGGATTCAAAACCCAGGCCTTCCCTGGCATTTAATACCGCCATGCCATGTTCGGCTATCCCGCCGTTGATCATTATGGCGTCCCCCCGTTCAGCTTTCACGCCTACTTTCCTTATTTTATGTTCTATGACCCCAATGCCTGCCGTGTTTATGAATATCTTATCAGCCGCGCCTTTTTCCACAACCTTAAAATCTCCCGTAACTATTTTTACCCCGGCCCTGCGGGAAGCTTTGCGTATAGAATCTACTATCTTTTCAAACGTAGGAAATTCAAGTCCTTCTTCCACTATGAATGCAAGCGATATATATAGCGGCTTCGCGCCCCTCATTAATAGATCGTTTACCGTTCCGCAAACCGCCAGTTTCCCTATATCGCCTCCCGGGAAGAATAAAGGTTTTATAACGAATGAATCCGTACTAAAAGCCAGCCTCGTCCGGGATATATCGAGTTCAGCAGCATCGGACATCTCGTTAAGTATCCTATTCGAGAACTTTGAACGGAGGAACTCTATGATCTCATGCATCGAACTCCCGCCGGCCCCATGTGCAAGTGTGATTATGTTCATAATAATGTTTTTCTAACCTGGTTAACTCCGTCATTCAGGCTGTGTCGCAACTACCAATATGTCATTGCGAGGGAGTGAAACGACCGAAGCAATCTCTATAGTGAATATATACTCCCAATAAATCGCGTATATCCACCCCAAAGGGATTGCCGCGCTCACTACGTTCGCTCGCAATGACATTGCGATATAGCCTGATTGCGAGGAGTCCGAAGGACGACGAAGCAATCTATGAAATATTCGCCTTTATGCAGATTGCTTCGCTTCGCTCGCAATGACGATGTATTCTTTTTACCTTTTCACTATCCACCATACCTATACCATGCCGCGCAAGTGCCTTCCGATGAGACCATGCACGGCCCTATGGGATTACGCGGTGTGCATTTTTTTCCGAAAAGCCCGCAAAGCGAAGGGTTTTTTATGCCCTGCAGAACCTCGCCGCAAATACATCCTTTCGGTGAAACGCTTTTACGTATTTTGATCTTAAAATGTTTCTTTGCATCAAACTCAGCATATGTTTTTTTTAATTTCAGGCCGCTTTTTTTTATGATGCCGATCCCGCGCCACTGGGCGTCTTTAATTTCAAAAACTTTGTTCAACACGTTTTTCGCTTTGATATTACCGTTTTTTGTTACGGCCCTTTTATATGCTATTTCGACCTCGCTTTTTCCTTTTTTGATCTGTTCGATAAGAGCTTTTATGCCTTTCAGAATATCATCATCCTCGAATCCTGTTATTACGCACGGCATTTTATAGCGGCCCGCGATGTTTTTATAAGGAGCACTTCCCGTGATCACGCTGACATGTCCCGGACATATAAACCCGTCAACTTTTACTTTATCCGATGACGCGATCACTTCGAGCGCGGGGAATACCGCTTTAAAATCAGATAATACAAAAAAATTCTTTACTCCGCGTTTTTTTGCTTCCAGTACCGTAGCGGCAATGGTAGGCGCGGTGGTTTCGAATCCTACGCCGATAAAAACGACTTTTTTTGACGGATTTCTTTCGGCGATATCTAAAGCATCCATGCAAGAATATACCATGCGCACATCCGCTCCGCCTAGCCTGGCGTCTTCGAGGCTCATCGAAGTTCCCGGCACGCGTATCATATCACCAAAACTGGTGATAATTACGTTCTTTATACCCGCTATCCCGACAGCTCTATCGATATCTTCCTGTGCCGTTACGCATACGGGGCAACCGGGCCCGGAAATAAGCTCTATCTCTTTAGGCAAAAGCTTTTTTATGCCTGATCGGGCGATAGCCATGGTATGCGTACCGCATACTTCCATAAGTCTGATCTTTTTGTCCATTCTCATAAAAATAAATATCGTGATCGATTATGTTTTAATAGCATTTACCGCGTTTTTAAGCTCTTCTAATGCCAGTCTTGTGTCTTCTGCTTCTTTCTCTTTAACTTTTCCTATGGCAAATCCCGCGTGCACAAGAACATAATCTCCTTTAGATACACCCGTTTGTATCCCTAAAGATATCCTTTTCCGCACACCGCCGAAATCAACAACAGCTGATTGCTTTTCTACTTTTTCTACTTTTGCGGGAACCGCTAAACACATGTTTACCTCACGCTTGTGGAAAATGGGGACGTTACCTATTTCATTAAGAAATAAAAAATGTAGGGGCAATTCATGAATTGCCCCTACTATTTTGAATTAAATGGGTGGCGTCTCCATGTCTCGCGGCATAATATTGCCCGAGCGATATATTAAGATCGTTTATCGGGGTTTTCTTGTTCGTAAAAACATTATACCGCGCCTGTTCCAGTTTTTTCATCACATGTTCATGTAAATAATAATTTTGGAAAACTCCTCCCGAAAGCGCGATATCTTTTATATGATATTGTCTGGATATGTTCTTTACGGTATCAACAATAACATCTATCATAGAATTATGAAATTTGGCAGCGATTTCCGATGTGTTTTTCCCGTTCTCTATGTCTTGCGCCATCTCTAGAAAAACATTCCCCATATCGATCACTTTACATTCATCCTCATCAAGAACATCATAACTATAGCCTTCTTCTATACCTTCGCCGCATAATGCTTCAAGTTTTATGGGCCCTTCGGCTTCGTATGCCGCGTATTCACATATCCCTAAAAGCGCGGCTGCCGCGTCAAAGAGCCTGCCGGCACTTGAAGTCAATGGTGAATTTATTTTTTTTGATATCATGGTAAGAATACGTCTTTTTTCTTCACGTTTCGGTTCCTTAAGAAAAGAAACGCCTTTTTCCCCGAGTATACTTAAGACCATCCTCCATGGTTCAGACACCGCTTTTTCCCCGCCGGGCAACATATAATATTTTAGATGCCCTTTTCTTTCAAATCCATCTTTTGAGACAATAAGAAATTCTCCGCCCCATATATTACCGTCAGTTCCATAACCGGTCCCGTCAAAAGATACGCCGATAACAGGTTCTGTTAGATCATGTTCATACATCACGCTTGCAATATGCGCGTGATGATGCTGAACCCGGATAAGTTTGTGTTTTTTACCAAACCATATTTGATCGCTTTTTGCGAATCTAGTTGAAAAATAGTTTGGATGAAGATCGCAGACAATTATCCCCGGAACGATCCCTGTCTTTTGCGCCAGGATGGATGATTTCTTCCTATACTTTTCATAATTCAGGGCGTCACTTAGATCTCCTATATCCGGTCCGTAGTAGACCTTGTCCTTATCGGCAAAAAGCGATCTATTTTTTATATCGGCGCCGGCCGCGAATACCGCCATTATAATAACCCCTCAATTTTCACGATGTGAAAATTGACCCTGAAGACGCAATGAACAAGCGCGTCTTTTGGGTCTTATTCAACATCAAATGACAAGACTTCTATCCTGGTCCCCGGAAAGAACGTGATCTCAAGTTTCGCGTTCTCTAAAATAGTATCTTTTGCCAGAACGGAGAAAGTCTCTTTGAACGAATCTTCTTTGACGCCCGTCAGGTATCCGATCTTAAGGTGCACTTTACTTACCGAAGCGGCGCCTTCTTCAGCAGCGTGTTCGGAAATACCTTTGATAATGGGTTCTATTAAATGTGTTTCATGCATTTTTACCCCTTTTTATCTGTTTGGATAAATATATTTTTTATTTCTTCAAGCGTCTTTTTGACATTTTTGGACATTTCCTCGCCAAAATCCATTTTTTCCGGCTGAATGCCCAGCATAGAGATATCCGCTCCCGTTTCTTTTTCCAGGTATTCAATGAACATGACCGGTGACAGATCATGTGTGGTGAACCCGGATCTGATAATATCGTCTTTTTTGAGCAGCATATATTCCCCGGGAGCAAGGCCCATATGCGCGGCATCAACAATAAGAACATTATCCGGTTTTTCCTTTATTATCTTACCAAGATAATTTTCGGGAGCGCTTCCGGCATCAATACAAACCGCATTAATATTGTCTTTTATCTGTTCTATAAGTACCGGTCCAAAAGCGTCATCTCCGCGCAAGATATTGCCCACACCGACAATAACGGTCCTATCTTTAATAATATTCGAAAGAGCATGAAATATATCATGCCTTTTATTTTTTTCTTCTTTGATCGTCATAAGCTCTTATTTTTATTTTTGTAACAGTTCAGTTATTTTCAGATGTAAAATGCTGCAGACTGCGTCATTGCGAGCAAAGCGAAACAATCTCTATGATTTTTATATAGATTGCTTCGTCCGACCTCGGCGGACTCCCTCCTACGCCAATCTATTTATAGGCTATTCGGCTTCGGAGGACACGCGCAATGACAGTTTGAGACGATTTTACTTTTCATAACTGAACTATTACTTATTTTTTAGTATCGTCGAATTCCATTGAAGTAAGGGTAGTTATTCTTCTGCAGCGGGCACAGAGAATTTTGGTCCTGTCGGATCGTCCGTAATCTCTTATGGCGGAGACAATGTTATCATCTACGATCCCCAAATTTCTAAGACGTGATAGGTACAAGGTAGGACTTGCATATGCCATTTCACCCAGTTTCTCCGATATCCATTTAAGGTGATCTTTACAAGCGATCGCGCCGCCGCATATTTCACATAATTCAAGTTCTTTGTCAATACTTTCAACAGCTTCTTTTCTATCAAAAAAGGAAAGTTCCCAGTCATTGGAAAGTTTAATTCCCTCATTATCCGCTATACACGCGGCTTCACATTGCCCGCAAAAAATACATGTATCAGTATAATGATACAAGGTCCTTCTCGCTGTGAACCCTGTGTGGTTCACAGCTTCTTCCTGATCGATCGAATCCTTATAGTCAAGCGCATCAGCGGGACAAACCTGGATACAGGCAAGACAACCGACGCATTTTTTATCATTATATTTCGGTTGTCCTCTGAAATTCTTGTGCGGTACATGTGTTTCTTTCGGAAAGCTGGAAGTATAAGGCCCTTTTATAACCGCTTTAACCGCCTCGATGATCTCTCTTATCTTTGGTATAGGTATCCTCATCCTTCCCCTTCTTTATCTTCAGCATATTTATCTATAACACTCTTGTCCCATAATTTCGCGCCCGATCTGTGAGCGCCGCGCGCTACCGCATGGGCTGCTACGGGTGAAGTCAAAAAGATAAATACAATACATAAGAGAGCCTTTAACCCGCCGGCAGTAACTCCTACTATCAGAAACGTCCCAAAAAGTATACTGCATGTTCCTAAGGTAATGCTTTTTGTCGCCGCCTGCAATCTACTATACACGTCCGGTAATCGTACCAGACCCAGACATCCTAAAACATCAAAAGCAAGACCTAAACTTATAAATACTAGTCCGATAATATTAATCATCAAAATCTTTTCCTTCCAGGTATTTTGAAAGCGCAAGCGTAGCTATAAAACTTTGTAAGGCCCAGGCTATACCGATATCTATGTACCATCCCCTGCCGGTCGCAATGGTCAATACGGCACAAAATCCGACTATCATAATACCAAAAATATCCAAAGCTACGATCCTATCAGCGGCCGTAGGTCCCCTGAATATACGATAAAGGCACAAAGTACAGGCTAAAAGCAGTATATAAATAGCCCTGCCTAAAAACCCTATATAAGGGAGGTCCGGATAAAAAAGAAAAGGAAACGGCCTGATAAGTATAAGCCCTACAATAGCAACAAAAAAAACTGTTCCTAAACACCATTTTATTGTTTTCATTGTGTACCTTTTATTCAAAGACCTTAGCAATTATTCTCTCGAATTTTTCAACAATGATCTCTGTAGCTTTTTTTATATCTTTATCCCTGACATTTATCCAATGTATGTATAAAATACCGTTATCACGGTCAATATCAACGGTCATGGTTCCGGGCGTAAGTGTTATTGAATTAGCCAGGAACGTAAGCGCAGTGTCGGTTTTTAGACTGGTTTTCACCTTAACGATCCCGGGGTTGATCGGCATTTTAGGATGAAGGACCCTGTACGCTACATCAATATTAGCTTTCAAGCATTCCCACAGAAATCTCGGAATATAATGAGCTACAAAATACCAGTATCTGTGCGGATGTTTTAAAAGCCGCGGTGTCGCGACAAAAAGATCCCCCGTCATAATAACGGTAAAAAGCGCTACAAATATACCGATGGTTATATGCTGCCAATCCGGCACCCAATTTAGAATACACCAGATAATAAAAGCTAGAATAAATAAAACCAGTTTATTTTTCATCTATTATATCCCCTTAAAAACATCAGTAGCGTATTTAGTGCCTTCCAGCATCACTTTTGACGCCTGATCAAGAAATATCTCCTTTACGGCGGGAACAAGGAGTATACCCCCCCCGATGCATATTACCGCAAGAAGCCCCATAGAAACCTGCATAAAGAACGGCACTTCTTTTATGTTCTCCCATTTTGTTCTTATTTTTCCCCAAAACGCGTATTTCATAACTTTCATGAATGACGCTAAAGTCAGAACACTTGCTATAACCGCCCATACCGCATAACCGTACCTTCCGGCTTCAACAGCCGCGATTATTATGACAAGCTTACTCCAGAAACCGTTGAAAGGCGGGACCCCGGCAATAGACATCGAAGCTATAAAACTTGTGGTGCCGGTAACCGGCATTTTTTCGGCAAGCCCTCCCATTTCTTTCAGCTCCCGTGTCCCTGTCGCGTATTCTACGGCTCCGGAATTTAAAAAAAGTAATGATTTAAACACCGAATGATTAAAAAGGTGGAAGAGTCCGCCCAGAATACCTAACGGGGTCCCCAACCCGATACCCAGGATGACATAACCTATCTGACTGATCGAGTGATACGCAAGAAGACGTTTAAAATCCCATTGGCCTACAGCCAGAAAAACTCCCACAACCATTGATAAAGCGCCCAGGAACATAAAAATAGATGAAATATCCGGAGTTATACCGAATACATTGAAGAATATCCTGCACAATACGTATACTCCGAGCGATTTTATTAAAACACCCGACAGCATTGCCGATATAGGAGCAGGCGCTGAAGGATGCGCATCAGGAAGCCATGCATGAAACGGCACTAATGCCGCTTTCAGTCCGAATCCCATTAGAAATAGCGCGCTTACCATAAGGGTAATATTCCCGGCGCCTTTCTGTGTCAAAACCAAGGCCATATCCGCCATATTGAGTGTGGAAGTATAACTGTACATAAGCACTATACCCAAGAGAACAAAAAGTGATCCTACCGTACTCATTATCGCGTATTTAAATGCAGCTTCGAGTTCATGTTTTTCGGTACCAAATGCTACTAAAGCATAACTTGCCACAGAAGCTATTTCTAGGAATACAAATAAATTGAACATATCACCGGTTATAATAACTCCGTTCATTCCGGCGATCATAAGCAGAAATAAGGTGTAAAATTTCCATTTTGAAGTATATTTTTCCATGTAACTGGCGGAAAATATCGCTATTATAAACGCCACTACATTTACTGTCACCAGCATAAAAGCAGTCAGTCCATCCATCACCAATGCAATACCGACGGGAGGCTTCCAACCGCCGAGACTATACACTAAGATCCCGGTTTTATTGATAATCGCTACCGACAGGACAGAAAGAGCCATCAAGACAAATGTCAATAAACTGCCGGCAATATCCGGTATCCTTTTGCTCTTCTTCCCTACGAGCGGCAATAAGAATGCGCCGAGTAAAGGTATAACAACAAAAAAAGGTATCATACCGGCTGCTGATGTCATCCTCTGAGCTCCTTGATCTTGGTTATATCAAAAGTACCGTATTTCTCATATATCCTCATAGCTATACCTACAAGCAGAGCGGTAGTCGCCAGCCCGATAACGATCGAGGTCAGCACTAATGCTTGCGGCAGGGGATCGACCATATTGATTATCTCTTCATTGGGCGAAAAGATCGGAGAACGTCCCTGCATACGATAAGCAACTAATATGAAGAATAAGTTAACCGCATATTCAAGGATAAGAATACCCACTATTATTTTGATAACGTTCCGTTTCCGTATAATACAGTAAAGACCGACGCAAAAAAGTGTCAAACAAAGTAAATAAATGCTCATATCTATTTTTTTCCTAAGTTATCAAGCTTTAATAATATTAACGCGACAAATATCGCGAAAATACCTGCCCCGACCTTGAGGCTTATGGCAATATTACACAAAGGGATGATCCCCGCGCTGAACAGCCTGAACGGTTCGCCCTTGGGCAGGAAATTCAAAAAGAAATATCCGCCCGCAAAACCTAATAACGCAATGATCAAGAACATCATTGCGCCTGTACTTTCAAAAACAGAAGCCGCTGATTGCGAAAGTTTTTTAAAAGCTGCCTCCTTACCGTACGCCAGTATAAGATGAATGAACGCCAAAGCTATTATCACGCCGCCCGCAAAACCTCCGCCCGGCGAAACATGGCCATGAGTTATTATATACACACCGTAAAGAAAAATAGTCCCCACCGTAAGACGGGTGATCGTTTTTACGATCAATGACATACCTTTTTCATGTTCTCTACTCACCCCGTTAGACCTCCCTTAATTCTGTTACTCTATCTTTATTTAAACAAGCTTCATAATAAACTAAATTCAGCGGTTTTCAAGGTCTAACGGGGCTCATCCCTTAGACCTCACCGCCTTCTTCTGTCTCAGTATCCTCACTTTTTCTGCCGATACGTCTTACGACCGCCAACACACCTATCACAGCAGTAAAAAGAATGGTCGCTTCACCTAATGTATCATATGCCCTAAAATCAAGTATAATGGAACTAACAAGGTTAACCGCGCCTGTCTTGGCAAGACCCATTTTGAGATAATCACCGGAAACCTTCATTATCGGGTAACCGAATTCCGGCAGATCCTTAAAACATTTTATGCCGACAAACAGAAATCCCGCGATAAAACAAGCAACGATAATAGTGTTCAAGAGCCACCGGCCTGCTGTAGAAAACGGAAGATCTTTTTTCAATGTTGCCCTTATAAGGATGATCAACGCGAGCATTTCTACGACAAGCTGCGTAATAGCGACATCCGGCGCTTTAAGTATAAGGAAAGCTATTGATAACGCCAGGCCTACAGCGCCTACGGCTATGACCGAAGAAAGTAGGTCTTTTATCTCAACCGCTATAACGGCGCCGACGATCATGAGTATAAGCAAAATATAAAGCTCTACCATAATATTTACCTTAATAAAACATAAAACAGCACACCCATACCGAGAAGGCACCATGCCATGTATGTGAGAAGAACGCCGTTATGTATCATCTTTAACACTCTATTAAAATCCAGCGTGAAATTAACCCCTATTTCGTATATATCAAATCTTTTCTTCTCCGCCAGAGAATAAATTTTCTTTAATATCCCTATTTCCTTTATGGTATTATAAAAATCGGTACCGGAAACTCTCATATCCGGCATTTTATCCAGGTCTTCACCGCCTATGAACGGTTTTGTAGTTCTTGTTTTAAGTACTGTCCCGGCCAGATATATTATAAAGCCTAACACTATCGCCAGGATCATCAAAGTAGTCGCTAAAGATGAATTCCATATTCCGGTGAATTCGGGAATTTTGTTTAAACTCGGGAATATGAACAGTTTCAGCGGTAAGGAATAAGCAAAAATACCGAAAACAACACAAAGTGCCGCCAAGAAAACTGTCGGGATCCACATGGCCGGAGAGGTATCTTTCTTCTCATATCCGGCATTCCGCACTTCTTTAGAAGGCTGCCCGAGAAAAACGGCATGTATAAGTTTCATAAAACTGGCTAATGTTAAAGCGCTTCCGAACATAGCGGCGATAAGCCATACGATCCACAGGTGGCTACCGGCAGAAGCTGTTTTTATTATACCCTGGTATATCATCCATTTTGAAGCGAACCCGTTAAACGGCGGAACGCCTGATATCGAAAATGCCGCTATCAAGAACGTTACAAAAGTAATAGGCATTATTTTGGCAAACCCGCCCAGTTTTTCAAGATCAGTTGTGCCGGTTTTTTTCTCAACCGCGCCGGCCGAGAAGAAAAGACAGGATTTATATATCGCATGGTTCAACATGTGAAATAATCCTCCTGCGATACCTATCAGAGTTCCTGTCCCTATACCTACAACCATATATCCTACCTGGCTTACCGCATGGTATCCCAACAACCTTTTCATGTCGTGCTGAATAAGCGCCATCATAACGGCAGCTACAATAGTTATACTGCCTACTGTCATTAAGACCGTATTCATCGCCGGACTCATTTGAAATATATCAAGAGAGATCCTGGCGAGAAGATATATCCCTAATAATTTATCTAATGACGCCGGCAAGAACGCGGTTACGGGTGTCGGCGCGTCTTCCGCGGCATCCGGAACCCATGTATGAAAAGGCATCGCGCCTGCTTTGGCGAACGCGCCTGCCGCTAAACACAGATACGCCAAGATCGCGGGCTGAGAATTCAGCGCTATACTCATCTTATCCATCTGAAATGATTTTGTAATGCTCCATATCAAAGCTACGCCTAAAAGCATGAACGCGTCAGTTCCGCCGACTATAATGAACGTCTTCTTCGCCGTATATGCAGTGTTTTCTTTTTGTCCGAATCCGATCAAAAGATAAAGAAGTAATGCCAAGAAACCCCAGAAGACCATAAAAAGCACCAGATTATTGCAGAAAACCGCGCCGAGTGAAGCAAGAAAAGTAAGCGTTATATACAGGTAGTATAGCGCCAGATTTTTCCTTCCCCTCATAAATCCCGCGGAGTACAGTATAGTTAACAAAGAAAAAATACCGACAAATATGCCTATAAAAATAGATAGACTATCAAATTTGAAAAGTTGTGTATTTATCATTACATCCTTTTCCTGACCTTTTCGGTTTCTTCTTGAGAAAGTTTGACCAGGTCTTCACCGTTATAGATCTTCTTTCCCTTTGTATCACGTACGGCCATTCTCTCGGTACAGCAGTAACACGGATCTATAGCCGCAAGAATTATCGTAGCGTCCGCTATTGTCTCTCCTATAACCGTGGATTTATAAGTAGGCAAATTCATGAAGGTTGGAGCCCTTACTTTATGACGCGCGGGGGTATTCGTCCCGTCGCTTTTCACATAATGAAAAGTTTCACCCCGCGGCGCTTCTATATGCCCGATACCCTCCCCGGGAGGTATGCTTTTTATCTTGGCGTCTATTTCTCCGGGAGGCAGGTTATTAAGACAAGCTTTAAGTATTTTGATCGATTCGAACATCTCCAGAACTCTCACGACTATTTTATCAAAAACGTCCCCATTCTCGGTAACTATCATTTTCCATTCCAGTTCATCATAAGCGCCGTACGGAGAATCTTTTCTGAGGTCTCTCGCGACACCGGAAGCGCGCGCGGTAGGGCCGAGCGCGCAATAATCTATAGCCTCATCTTTTGTAAGCACACCCACCCCTTTTGTCCGGGCATGAAGTACAGGATCATCCATAACAGCTTTCTTCAGCATCTCAAGAGTCGGTACTATGGAATCGATCTTTTTGAGAACGCCCGGTATATCCTCCGCCTTGATATCCCTTCTTACCCCTCCGGGTTTGAACATGGCATAGTTGTTTCTGTTACCGGAAAGTATCTCCATAACGTCCAGTATTTCTTCACGCAGCTTCCATGCCCACATGTATACGGTATTATACCCTAGAAAATGTCCCGCAAGACCGAGCCATAAAAGATGCGAATGTAAACGTTCACCTTCGGCGATTATTGTCCTTATATATTTGGCTCTTGGCGGAACTTCCATGGGGATTATATCCTCCACAGCCCTGGTATGCGCGAAAGGATGGCTGGTTGAACAGATGCCGCATATCCTTTCTACGAGAAAAGTGGATTGATCGTACGTTTTTGATTCGGAAAGTTTTTCTATTCCCCGGTGGTTATAACCGATTTGAACGTCTATATCCACTATCCTTTCGCCTTCTACTGTCAGCGTAAAAAACTCGGGTTCTTCCTGCAACGGGTGATACGGTCCTATAGGTACTATTTTTCTAGCCATCTTTTGTTCTATCCTTCTGTTCTTAGTTTATACCCCGCGGTCTCTTATCGCGTCTTTATCCCATTCCTCATAATCTGCCCTTAACGGATATTTCCCTTTGGGCCAGTCGTCCGGCAAGAGCAGCCTTCTCAGGTCCGGATGCCCTTTAAAGTTTATACCTAACATCTCGTTAATTTCTCTTTCAATCCAGTTCGCAGCCTTGAAAATAGGAACAAGCGAATCTATTTCCAGATCGGACAATTCAAGTTTTACCCTGAAAGATATTATGAGATTTATATCCTCAAACGTAAAATGATACAGTATCTCCATGTGCTGCCTGCAATCCACCCCTGAGGCAATATTGAATCTTGCGCCAAGGTCCTTGAACACATGAGTGACGATCTTAACTAATGATCCCGGTCTTATTTCGATATAAACCCGTTTAGATGTTTTTTCAAAAACTTTTATTATATCGTCTTTAAACCTTTCCTGTAAATTCTTTAAAACTTCTTCTCGGCTCATACTTTTGCACCTTTAACTTTTTCTATAAGTTTCACCACACCCGCGATGATCGCTTCCGGTTTAGGGGGACATCCCGGTATATATACATCAACCGGTATTATCTTATCCAGCGGAAGCGGACAATTGTAACTGTTTATGAACATCCCCCGTGAATGAGAACATTCACCTATCGCGACCACAAAACAGGGTTTAGGCGCCTGTTCGTATAGTTCTTTTAATATTTTGGCGGATTTTCGGTTACATGAACCCGTGACTAATAATACATCCGCGTGTTTTATGCTGCCGACCAGGACCATACCGAATCTCTCTATATCAAACCTGGGCGTGAGACAATCTAATGTTTCAATATCACAATTATTACAGCTTCCTGTAGATAAATGAAATACCCATGGTGATCTTAAAAGTGCGTTTATCTTAACGCTCATATCCGTTACTCTCCTTATCGCATCCACGTGTCATTCAGGCTGTGTTACAACTACCAACATGTCATTCAGGCTGTGTCGCAACTACCAATATGTCATTCAGGCTGTGTCGCAATTACCAATATGTCATTGCGAGGGAGTGAAACGACCGAAGCAATCTCTATAGTGAATATATACTCCCAATAAATCGCGTATATCCCCTCCAAAGGGATTGCCGCGCTCACTACGTTCGCTCGCAATGACATTGTGACACGGCCTGATTGCAAGGACTTCTGCGAAGCTTTAGCGAAGCAGAGGACGAAGCAATCTCTTCTATTCGAACTATTTACCCAGTACCGCTAATATCACCGCTGCGACCGCAAACACCGTCATCGGTCCCCAGAAAAATCTCACTGCCTGATCGATCCTTACACGCGGGTTTGTATTGCGTATTACCGTTATAACAGCTACCAGTCCCACATACTTTAAAATGCTGTATACAAGGTTCATACCGTCTATTCTAAATCCTCCTAAATAAAGGGTCATTAAAAAGACCGGTAATGTACATAAAAGCATATTTTTCATGAGCCGGAAGATCGCGAGACCGGCTCCCGAATATTCTATTAATGCTCCACCTGAGAGTTCGGTCTCGGCTTCCGGAAGATCGAACGGGACTAAAGCAAGTTTTGCCTGTACACACATAATAGCTACTATCAAAGCTAGCTTTCCGGAAATTCCGCCGCAGGCAGCGCCGTTATGGACCTGATAATTCAATATCTCCCCGATACTTATAGCATACCCGCTTTTAATTACCGGGACCAATACAGCCAAAACGAACGGTAGTTCGTATCCAAGCACTAATTTCATCTCACGTGAAGCGCCTATGCTGGCCAAAGGGTTAGCCGAAGCAAATCCGCCGATTATTATGCTGATCGAAGGGATCGCCAGTAAATACACTACTACGATGATATCACCCACGAATCCCTTTGCGGTCCATATGTTGTTAACCCATAGCAGTGTGGAAACCAGAATAACACTGCCTAACCCCAGTACCGGCGCCGTCAAGAAAACCGGTTTTGAAGCCCCGGCCGGGATCAATGTTTCCTTACCCAGAAGTTTTATAATATCAGTAAGCGGTTGAAGCAGAGGCGGCCCCACGCGATATTGTACACGTGCCGTAACCTTTCTGTCTATCCAGCTGGCCACCAGCCCTACAACAGCCGTTAAAATAAAACCAAAAATCAGCAGATACAACACATATATCATGTTTTTTCCCGATCCCAATGCGTGGAATGCACTATCATATTGTCACCGACCAAAAAAGTATTCTCATCGAGTTCCATATCACCGCTTTTTATGCTTAACGCTCCATAAGGACAAGTGGTTATGCATAAGGGTTCGTCCTTCTCGTCTCTTCTATCCATGCAAAAATCACAGTTATACACTAAATACGGCACGGTTTCCGGATAGATAGTCCCGTAAGGACACGCATGCGAACATGACCGGCAGCTTACACAACGCATATTATGCCTGATAAGCAGTTTATCTTTTTCTTTCTGCTGCTGGAGCGCTTCTACCGGACAGGAATTAACACAATGCGCTTCCTCACATCTCCGGCACACAAGCGCGTATGTAGCAAGTTCTGATATGGAAACAATACCATTGTTCCCTGCCTGATGATGGTAGAGGTAGCTGCATTTAGTGACACATTCCTTACATTCCCCGGAAGCGCATATATCCAAGTCAACATAAAGCCGTTTATCCTTACCTTTTTTCGGCTCCGTGTTCATCTTGCCATGATGCAGCTGTTCCGCGCTTGTCTTCATCTTTTCCTTTATTTCCATATTTCAGGGAAATCCTTTATTTTAAATGAGACCCAGATTTATGGAGTCCAAAGGGCGACATAAATCTGATGGTCGAATTTATCCCGAGGCCGAAAGGCCGAGGGATCTCATCATTTCCATATTTCAGGAAAATCCTTTATTTTATCGTATGTAAAAACCGGACCGTCTTTACAGCCGTAATATGTTCCTAGTCTGCAATGCCCGCATTTACCTATACCGCAGGACATATTTTTCTCCATAGAAAGATAGATATTGTCATCTTTAAACCCCATTTCAAGCAGTTTCTTGGTCGCGAATTTCATCATTATGGGCGGCCCGCAGACAATAGCGATGCCTTGAGTGTGATCCATTTCAACATCATCCAATATAGTTGTCACAACACCTACATTACCTTTCCATTTATCGTCACCGGCATCGACAGTAAGCTTAAAGTTAAGGTCATCCCTTTCCGCCCATTTTGAAGTCTCGTTCCTGAAAACCAGTTCTCTAGGTGTTTTACATCCTCCCCTGAAATATAATTTCTTAAATTGACCGCTTCTTTCAAAAAATTCATACATCAAACTCCTGAGCGGCGCAAAACCGCATCCGCCGCCTACAACAACGATCTCCTTACCTTTGAAGCTGTCAACCGGATACCCCGTGCCAAGAGGCCCTCTCACGCCTATTATGTCGCCCTTGATAAGTTCGTGTATTTTTCCGGTCACTTTGCCGGTATTCATCACAGTAACTTCCATTACATCTTTTACCGAAGGTTTTGAAGACGGCGTGAACGGCGCCTCACCGACACCGGGAACAGTTATCTCCACGAACTGACCGGTACTAAAAGTGATGGGCTCTTTGGGTTTGAACCGTATTGTCCTGATAGTAGGGGTTTCCGTGATAACATCTATCACTTCCGCTTCTATCGGCCTGTATATGTTTTTATTTTTTTCTGTCATTTGCAACCAATCTTTTAAGTACTTTTCTTATATCGATCTTAGCGGGACACGCCGATATACAGCGTCCGCATCCCGTACAGGCGTATACATCCGCTACTTTCGGGAAAAAATCAAATTTCTTCTCAAACCTGTTCCGGAGCCGCATCCATAACCTTGATCTCGGGTTTTCCCCGCCGGCCATTCTTGCGTAGTTCTTAAACATGCAGGAATCCCATACACGCAGGCGCTCCATTTTCTTTTCATCTTTTTGATCGTAGAGAAGAAAACAGTGACAAGTAGGACAGATTATAGTGCAGGCGCCGCATTCTACACAATTTTTTGCTTCGTCATTCCATATGTCCGATTCATAATTCTTCTTTATAATACCGTCATAAGAACTCTGTTCAGGGATATCCTTGCTCCTTACATTATCATTTACTTCCTCTGTTACCTCTTTCCTGGCAGCGTCCCTTTCGGCCACAAGTTTACTATCCGCGCTTTGAAATAAAGATGAGTTTTTTGCGACTGTTTCCTCCCCTTTCCGGGAACCGGTTTCGACAATAAACCCGCCTGTTATTTCTGAAAGATTTATATCAAAATTTTCAGTAGGATATGGCTCGAGGTCTACCGCGGCGCAAAAACACGTTTCTAAAACACAACTGCAGTCCGCTGATATAATAAGATTCCCTTCACGTAGTTTGGCGTAGAAAGGGTCCTTAAGATCCTTATCCAGGAACACATGATCCTGTATTTTGAACCCTTTAAGATCGCAGGCCTTTACACCCGCGATCGCGAACGGTTTATCCGAAGTATGAGGAACATCACTTTTAAAGTCTTCCGCAACCACTTCTCTTGCGCGGGTAAAAAAGGATTTAAGAGGTTCAACCGCTCTGACTTCGCCTATTATAGTGTTTTCCAGACCTTCATTATATTTTTCATAAGAGCGGTGATCACCGTTCTTAACAGGCACATAAACATCGTAATCCGCACTTATCCCTGTTAAGAATTTACTGAAGTTCCCGTAAGAAATATATTTTAATTCCGCCATGGTCATTTATTTTCGTATTTTAAAAAATATGATAGAGTTTCTAATTCCCGTGAAAGATCAATATCCTTGATTTTTACATTTTTCGGTATATTTAAAGTAGCCGGCGCAAAATTTAATATACATTTTACCCCCGCATTAACCAATTTATCCGCTATTTCCTGTGCAAATTGCGCGGGAGTTGTTATTATCCCTATGACTATATGCTTTTTTTTTACTACTTTTTCTAATTCATCAACGGGCTGAACAAATATATCGCCTATTTTTTTTCCGATCTTACTTTTACTTTTATCAAAAGCTGATACGATCTTAAGCCCGTGTTTTTCAAACCCGGGATAAGCAAGAAGCGCCGAAGCTAACTTCCCTGTTCCTACCACGGCAACATTTAGATCTTTATCCTTGGTAAGGATATTTTCTAAAGCGTTCTTTAATTTAGAGATATTATACCCTGATCCGCTCACTCCAAACTGTCCGAAATACCCCAGATCTTTTCTTACTTGAGTATCGCTAAGATTGGTCCTTTCTCCTAATTCAGCGGATGATACAACGCGAATGTTAAGTTTATCTAGCTCTGTAAGCTCTCTGAGATATACGAACAGTCTTGAGATCACAGAATGCGGGATCTTTTTTTCGCTCTTATTCCCCATGTTAACCTTATACTAAATCGTGATTTTTTTCACAAACTTTGTAATATATTTCACGAATATAATACTTTTCCGTATAAAAGTCAAGCCATATTTAAAATACTTTAGCTTGCGTAAGAAACGCAAAGCGCATAGGGCACAGAGCATGGTATATTGACCGCTGCGCTCCTCTTTCCTGATCCCGAGAGACTGATCGAGGATGTAATATCCGGGATAGTTTTTATTTTTATAATGCCATGCGCCATGCTCTTTGCGCTATGCAGCTTACGCAAGCCAAACTATTACTATTTTTGAAGAGTCAGAGCCCCGCGTTTTCCGTTCCTCGTCATTGCGAACCCGAGTGTAAACGAGGGTGAAGCAATCTCTGTGATTTGCGTATAGATTGCTTCGTCCGCCTTCCCTCAACTTCGCTTCCCTCGACTTCGCTCCCCTCGACTTCGCTCCCCTCGACTTCGCTCCCCTCGACTTCGCTCCCCTCGATTTCGCTCGGGACAGGCGGGACAGGCGGGACAGGCGGGACAGGCGGGACAGGCGGGCGGACTCGCAATGACAGTTGGGATATAAAATGCTGCCATCCTCGTCATTCAGGCTGTGTCACAACTACTAATATGTCATTGCGAGGGAGTGAAACGACCGAAGCAATCTGTATAATGGATATATGCTCCCAATAAATTGTGCATATCCCCTCTAAATGGGATTGCCACGCTCACTACGTTCACTCGCAATGACGGTTTGAGCTTACGTGGATGGATCAAGGGGTTCTGATGAATGGTATACCTATTTTAGAATGCCTATGCTGATAAGGGTTATGCCTGCTAGAAGATATAAAAGCCCTAAGATCTTTCTTTTCTCTATAAATTTGTCGGTACTGATAATGACAGTCTGACCTACTTTATTCAACTTCTCAATGGCCGCGGGGTAAAACCAGTACAAAACTCCTAAGACAAGAGCGATTATTCCTATTATACTGAACCACATTTTATTCACCTTCCTCTATGTTTGACGGAGACTGATCCGACCACAATATCAATTCTCTCTCTTTTTCTCCCATTTTTATAAAGACCCTATCCTTATCTATACGTATGACCTCTCCGTCCGCAACCTTATTCCCTACGGAAACTATTTCATCATTTATTATGGCCATAGGCCGGCCCTCGGAATCTATGGTAATGCCTTCGAGCCTAAGCGCAAATCCGTATTTATCCTGTTTATAGTCCCTTTTTGGAGCAGGCATGAACGGATCTTCTCTCCCTACATCTTTTGTCAATTTTTCCATCTCCGAAGACAGCATTTTCCGTTCGATCTTCGCCTTTTTTACTTTTTCTTTCGAAGGAAGAGGATCCGCTTTTTCGACAAGCCCGGATACGGCTTTTTCTTTAACTAGGGTTACTCTGTTTTTCCTGTTATTAACGTTACCTAAAAGGACCAGAACAAAAATTACAATAGCAAGGACAAGCATAATGATCATTACCCTGTCTTTTCCCGATATTTTCTCTATTTTTAATAGATCCCGCATATCCATAATATGTTTTTTTAAGATGCCGACACAAAAAGCGTTATGGTCATGGACACTTCCAGCATATTTTTACCGGTCCCTTCCTTCATAACTATCATATCAACATTACTCACCTTTAGTAATTTTTCTCCGTTAAATAAACTATCTATAAACTCGAGGATCGTCCCGTATTCCCCCACCGCATTAACTTCAATAGAAGTTTCCTCTACACCGGAGCTTTCAACTCTTCTTTTTTCCAGAGGATCAACGGACCCTATTTTTATTCCGGCTTCGGCGGCAGCCTGGTTAATATTTTTTAAAAACACGGTCATTTCTGTTTTTTTCAGGAACTGGCGGTCTATTTCTTTTAGTTTTTCTTTCCATTTTTCTGTATTTTCACGCGTAGCCATGATCTCGTCTTTCTTTACCGAACGCACTTTTACGAGACTCTTCTGTGAAACATATTGAGTGCGAACCGCTTCCAATTGTTTGACCTGAGGTCTTAAAAGGATATTGTAAAATAAGAAAGCCGCCGTAAGAACGACCATAAAAACTATTATATTGTCTTTGTCGAACTTTTTCATTTATCATCCTCTAAAAAACAGCTGATATTAAACTCAAATGTCCCGTCCTTTTCCTCTATAAGAGACAGTTCCGTGCTGCCGATCTCTTCACCTAGACCCAATAAGTCAACATATTTCAGAACGGCGTTCTGGTTATACGCCTTTCCTTTCAATAAAAGAACGTTTCCTTCATCAACAAACAGTTCCGTAAGCCATACTTCCTTCGGCACGGATCTTCTTACATCTTCAAGAATACCGGGCCAATCTTCTCTCTTTAAGTCTCCTATAAACTTTTTTTTCGCGTTATACTTATTGATCGCATCGATCCTCTCGTCATTAAGCCTTTCTATTTCAGACAGCACATTGATCTCTTGGGCAAGCTGCGTTTCGGTATCCTTCATCTTTTCTTTGTAAGATAAGGTTACCATGGTTAGGATCATGCTTATTAAGAAGTATGTAACAAGAACCGAAGCGAGGGATATAAAAGACTTTAAGAATCCTCTTTCTAATCTCATTTTTGTAAATCTTCCCGGGGGGAGAAGGTTTACATTAAACTTAAATTTCGCCCTTTTTTCGGCGGGAATAGCCAGCCCCATAGCCGCGCTCTGAGAAAAACTAAACCTCGTCAGAGCCTTACCGAAAGGTTTGGCCGCTTCTACCGAAGAAATACGGTCGGCAAGCTCCTGTTCAATCTCTTTCGCGCTGGGAGTATCTCCCAGAACTATTGTTTTATTGATATTTATTCCGGGAAACTGCTCTTCCCAGTAATCGGAAGTGATCACGATCTCTTTGCAAGTCTCAGACACATCCGAAGTAGTAAGTTTTCTGGAATATAGCGGGGTCCCCTCCCTTACAATAAATACGTCCGAATTCTCTTCTTTGCAGACGATCACCATAGCGGCTTCCCTAGAATAAAGATCTATATTTCCGCCGAGCTCTTTATCCATCGCGCGGAGGCTCGCTAAAAACGGCAGGTCGATATTGGTTAACTTAAGTCCGGCCTTGTCAAAAACGGCAAGAAGTGTTTTTACCGCTTTTTCTCTAACTCCCACAACAAAGGCTTCATCTTTTGATATGCGGTACCCGTCGGCTACGGATTCTTCACCGAACATCATATACTTGTCCGCTTCTTTTTTAAAAAGTTTTTTCCTGGTTACATCGTCGGTGCGTGACATTTTTATGGCACGCGCTACAATATTCGAGCTTACTATGGCGGCGCTGACTTCCTTTGTTTTAATATCATTATCCGCGAACATTTCCTTTATTAAACAAGCGGTCTCTTTGACCTTGATGATAATACTGCTTTCAACCATCCCCTCGGGCAAGTCTCTCTCTACCAGTTTTTTGATCCTCGGAACTTGACCCGTATATTCCAACTGAGATATAAAGACCTTTTTATCGGTCATCATGACCCCGGCTATTTGTCTTTTATTAATTGCCATTTAAACGCCGTCCTCCAATTCATGCCATGTATCTATCCTTACGGAAGAT
>JBDRBI010000037.1:0-21744 GCA_043822885.1 Candidatus Omnitrophota bacterium | reverse complement strand
TTCAGGGGTAATAAATCCATAACCCTTTGAGTTGTTAAACCATTTTACTGTTCCTTTTACCATTGTTCATTTCCTCCTTTTGGAAATATTATTGTAGCAAATATCGGCGCAAAAAAAACCACAAGGTAGAAAATTCTTGCCCTGTGGTTTGAAAATTTCACTCCTCATTTACTACCTCTTCATGGGGTATTGTACCTTTATATCCGATTTTGTCAACAAAAATCTGTTATCTGTTATCTTGTCAATATCCTTACCTTGAACTATTCGTACTTTCCCTTGGAAGATAAAACGCCCGGTTTCCTTTGGTCTTTATCTGAAGTTTTGGCTAAAAGAGAAGACCCGGGGCGTCCGACAGTCACCTCGTACCACGGAGAATATATGGTCTTTTCCTCATTCTTATAGATCACCCTTACTTTAAACTTATCATCTGTCATGCCTTCTGCCCTTTGAAAACCTTCCCAGCTGTCCGGGTCTATAAGGATATTTTTCACTCTTTGTTCCCCGGGACGTATCATTTCATAAGTTCTAAGCGAGGTCATTGCCTTAGTCTCTTTCTTGTTGATCTTTGTTTTCTGTCCTCTACTATTTTCAACCTCAATAGAAAAATATGATCTGCCGTTCCGTTGACCGCTGTCCCACAACTTTTGTGAACTATTTGATATATTCTCTACAACCACATAAAATGGTAACGGTCTCTGATAAACATTTATTTTATTCCCCGGCGGTGCTGTATAAGACATTTTGTCCTCGATACCGTCATACCTGCTTCTAAGGGCTATAAATAGTTCTAGATCTTCGGCGCCGCAATATTGCGTAAAAAGTTGAGCCCACAGGAATAGCGCGACAGGTATATATTTTTTAACCAGTCCAGCCATATTCCCCTGTCTACATTTATGTATTTCCCTCACCTTTCCATCACCCCTACGATATGATACATATTGTTCATTTCAAACATATCTACAATATCCCCAGCAATATTACAATAAAGAGATGTCTTATCTAAACGTCGTATTTTCACAAACACCATTATATACCTAAACAAAAACATCCTGCAATCTAAATAACTAGCCCCCGTGCATCTTTTCGAAGAGAATAACGGGGACAAGCGGGTCAAGGGGCAAGATTGACTGATGCGCTATGTTCGTCCCTCTTCCACCTTCCTTCGTTCTCTAGCATCTTCCTTCTCGCCTTTCGCTTCTAATTTCTACCCTCTACCATCTATCTTCTATAGTCAACGGTCTATTACTATTCCTCTTTGAAGAACCACATAGAAAGATACCGTTCTCCGGTATCCGGGAAGACGGCTACGATCGTTTTTCCTTCAGATTCGGGGCGTTTGGCAACTTGTAAAGCTGTCCACATCGCAGCGCCGCTTGATATACCCGCAAAAATTCCTTCTTTCTTCGCCAGTTGTCTCGTCATTTCACCCGCATCTTCATCTGAAACACAAATAATTTCATCAATAACTTCCATATTTAACACATCGGGGATAAAACCGGCACCTATACCCTGGATCCTGTGCGCGCCCGGGTTTTTCCCGGAGAGAACTGACGAATTTAATGGCTCGATCCCTATAATTTTGATCGAAGGCTTCTTTTTTTTAAAAACTTCACCAACCCCTGTTATCGTTCCGCCCGTTCCGATACCCGCAATAAAAATATCAATTTTCCCGTCAGTATCATTCCATATTTCTTCCGCTGTAGTTTCGCGGTGGATCTGCGGATTCGACGGATTATTGAATTGTTGCAGTATAAGACCATTAGGAGTCTCTTTTCGTAATTCTTCGGCCTTATCCACGGCTCCCTTCATTCCTTTTTCAGCTTCGGTCAATACAAGTTCCGCGCCTAATATCTTTAGGAGCTGCCTTCGTTCCATACTCATAGTATCAGGCATGGTCAGGATGATTCGATATCCTTTGGCAGCGCATACAAAAGCCAGAGCTATTCCGGTATTCCCGCTGGTTGGTTCTATGATAACCGAGTCCTTATTTAATTTACCATCTTTTTCCGCGGCCTCGATCATGGCGACCCCGATCCTGTCTTTCACGCTTGAAAGAGGATTAAACGATTCAAGTTTAGCGAGGATCGGCGCTTTTACGCCTTTGCTTAAATTATTTATCCTTACTATCGGCGTACGCCCTATTGTCTTTGTAATATCATCAAAAATCTGCCCCATGTCTTTTCCTTTTGTTTAACTTTAAAAAAAATCCGCGTTTCTGGCCTTTACATATCCTTTAATATTCTTTTAACCGCACTTAAAGTCTTGTTTATTTCCGCATCTTTATGATAAATCGAAAGAAAGTTCGCCTCAAAGCCTGAAGGGGAAAAGTATATTCCCTCCTTCAAAAGGCCGTGAAAGAACTTCTTAAATCTCTCTGTATCCTGGGTTTTAGCTGAACTGTAATCCTTTACCTTTTTCTCGGTGAAGAATATGCTGAACATGGAACCAATGAAATTAACTTTTACTTTTATCCCGTGCTCTTTAGCGGCTGACTTTATACCCAAGCATAGCTTTTCTGTTCTCTTTGTGAGAAGCGCATAAGGATTTAACTTTTTGAGCTCTTTCAAAGTGCTGATACCCGCTGCCACGCAAACAGGGTTTCCCGATAATGTCCCGGCCTGGTACACTCTGCCTTCAGGAGCAAGAAGTTTCATTATTTTTCTCTTCCCCCCAAAGGCTCCGATCGGCATTCCCCCGCCGATAATCTTTCCTAAACAGGTTAGGTCCGGCTTTACGCCAAAAAAACTTTGCACTCCCCCGTATGAAAGCCTAAATCCCGTTATAACTTCATCGAATATGAGAACGATATTAAACTTGTTCGCTATTCTCCTTAAGCCTCTTAAAAATTCAATCTTCGGAATTATAACCCCGATGTTTGCCGCTACAGGTTCAATAATTATCGCGGCTATTTTCCCTCTGAGTTTTTTCACTGTGCTTTCGGTTTTTTTGAGATCGTTATAAGGCAAAGATATCGTATAACGCGTAAAATCTTTCGGCACACCGGAACTTGTGGGTATCCCGAAAGTCGCGGCACCTGACCCCGCTTTAGCGAGCAAATAATCCGCGTGCCCATGATACGCGCCTTCAAATTTTATGATAATGTCTTTTTTTGTATAGCTCCGAGCCAATCGTACCGCACCCATTACAGCTTCCGTTCCTGAATTTGTCAGCCTGACCTGATCCATGGAGGGAAATGCCTCAACGATGAGTTTTGCCAGTTCAGTCTCAGCTTTAGTAACAGCCCCATAACTTGTGCCGCGTTTTATCGCGTTTCCAAGGCTTTTATTCACCCGTGGATGCGCGTGTCCCAAAATCAAGGCTCCCCAGGAAAGACAATAATCCAGAAAATTCCTGCCGCTTTCATCATAAAGTTTTACTCCTTTGGCCCTCTTGATAAAGACAGGTGCTCCCCCAACAGCTTTAAAAGACCGCACTGGACTATTAACTCCGCCCGGGATATACTTTTTGGCTATGCCAAAAAGTTTCTTATCTATGTTCCGTCTGCCTTGTTGTTTCATTTTAGCCATCTTATTGCTTCTTTTGCAAAGTAACTTATTATGATATCCGCCCCGGCCCTCTTTATGGATGTAAGGACCTCGAGTGCCAGTTTTTTCTCTGTTTCTTTATTGTCACCGCTCATATTTTTGATCATGCTGTACTCCCCGCTAACATTATACGCGGCTACGGGAATACTGAATTTCTGTTTCACTTTGTAAATAATATCCAGATAAGCTAAAGCCGGTTTGACCATTACGATATCCGCCCCTTCAGCAATATCCTTCCCGATCTTTCTTAATGCTTCATCGGAGTTTCTGAAATCCATCTGATAAGTTGTTCTATCGCCGAATTTTGGCGCGGAATTTATAGCATCTCTGAACGGTCCATAAAAGTTTGAGGCATATTTGGCGGAATAAGCTAAAATTCCCGTATCAGTAAATCCGTGCTTATCCAGGACTTCTCTAATGGCGCCTACCTGTCCGTCCGTCATGGCCGAAGGCGCTACCATGTTAGCTCCGGCTTCAGCATATGAAAGCGCGATCTTACTCAAAACCTTCAATGTCTCATCATTATCGATCACAACCCGCGGTCTCTTGTCTTTGGTCTTTGGTCTTTGGTCGGTTAGAATACCGCAATGTCCATGTGAAGTGTACCCGCACAAGCAGACATCCGTTATTATAACCAGTTCACTAAACCTTTCTTTCACTGCCGTAACGGCTCTTTGAACAATACCGTCCTTTCGATAACTTTCTGACCCGTTCTCATCTTTTTTATCAGTAACTCCGAATAAAAGTATAGCGCTCAATCCGTCAGTCTCAGCTATGTCTTTCATTACCTTGTCGACAGAAAGGTAATATACTCCCGGCATTGACTCTATTGGCTTCTTGACATTCTCACCCTCTACTACAAAGAACGGCAGGATAAAATCCCTGCCGCACAGTTCGGTCCGACTGATGAGGTTGCGAGTCAGCTTGTTTCTTTTCAATCTATGCGCCGTGTCAACTGACATCTTTCCGCCTCCTCCAATGTTACGTCTCCAATGTAGCTCACTTTTATCTTCTTAGGTATTTTCTTATATTTTTCCTTAAAATTCCTCACGGTGGACGGACTCGTAAACATTATTTCATCAAAATCATTAAGATCCAGCTCCGGCAGATCGTCCGGCATCACATTTCTGTAAGCCACGCTCGCGGTTACGTTCGCCCCTAAAGTTTTTAATGTTTTTGTCATCCCTTTGTCGGAAATATTAGACCGCGGGATGAACACTTTTTTATCTTTAAGATCGATTTTTCTAAAAGCTTTTATCAGGCCGGTTGATGATTCCTCTCTCGGGATTAGATCCGCTTCCAGAAAATACTCACTAAGTTTTTTTTGGGTAGACTTTCCGATCACTGCTATTTTTACTCTACACAATTTTCTTGCGTCTAATTGTATTTTTCTCAGTCGGTCAAAGAAATATTTTACTCCATAACGGCTCGTAAATACTATCCAGTCGAAATCTTCAATATTTTTTACATGCATATCAAATTTTTTATAATCATTCGCTGGTTGTATTTTAATGAACGGAACGTGTTCATAGGTACCTTTTAAAAAATACCTTTCCGCGGAAAGTCCCGTAAAAAGAATCCGTTTATTTTTCTTCAGACAATTAACCCTTTTTTCCAATCTGACTGTTTCGCCGATAATTATTATGGCCGGAGGCTTAAACCCTTTTTTTTTGGCTTTCTCCGCAATATCGTTAAGCGACGCGATCAATACTTTCTGATTAGACCGGCTCGCTTCCTGAATTACAGCAACAGGTGTACTTTTATCTTTGCCGGCTTTCTTTAGCTGCTCAACAATCTTCTCTAAGGTTCCCATCCCCATGTAAAAAACCACTGTATCAATTTTTGAAACACTGTCCCAGTCGATAGAACTTTTTTCTTTTGCCGGGTCTTCTTGTCCGGCAACAAATACACAACTAGAAGAAAACCTTCTGTCGGTCAAAGGCACACCGCTGAACAGCGACGCGGCGCTTGCTGCCGTGATCCCAGGGACAAGTTCAAACTCTATTTTTTCTCTAACCAAGGCTTCCAGCTCATCGAAGCACCTGCCGAAAATAGCTGGATCTCCGCCTTTGAGCCTAACAACTCTTTTTCCTTCTTTCGCCTTCTTGACCAATAGCTTATTTATTATTTCCTGGCGCAGTCCGGATCCGCTTTTATTTTTACTATTTTCTACACCCGCGCAATTTACAAGCTCCGCATTTTCTTTAGCGTTTCCCAGAATTCTCCCATCAACAAGATAATCATATATTATGACATCCGCCTCCCGCAGAATATTCTGTCCTCGGACAGTTATGAGATCCGGTTTTCCCGGCCCTGCACCTACTAAATATACTTTTCCCTTCATCATTTTTACTTCTTCTTTACAATAATTTTATATTGTTCGCCCACAGGAATAACCTTCAGGATTTTATGTCCTTCTTCTTTAAGACTCCTTGGAACATTCAGCATTGACTCTCCTTCATCCAGTATAACTTCTAATATTTCACCCGAATTAATACTTTTCAAAGCAACTTTGGTCTTAACGAAGTTCATCGGGCACACAACACCGTGCAAATTTATCGTCTTAACGATATCAAACTCCATCTGTTATCTCCTTTATTACCTTTTTCACTCCGATCCTGTCTATAAGATGTCCGAATCTTTCTTTTTTGCGCCCGTACTTTTTGTAAAGTTCCACAGCACGATCGGCCAATTTCATAAGTTCTTCATTATCTTCTATCAATCCGGGTACACGGGTCGCCAGTCTGGGCTGTTTACCCATCGTACCGCCGATAAATAGACTATACCCTTTTTTTTCAACAACCCAGCTGTTTGTCGGACAGGAAGCCGTGCAAATAGGGCACAAGATGCATTTCTTTTTATCCAGTTTATACTCATCATCTTTCTTATAAATAGCTTTTGTGGGGCAGACATTCACACACAAGTCGCAATCTATACATTTCACTTTTTCCCATTTCGGCAGTATTCCGCCCATAATACCAATATCATTCTCGGTTGCCTTCGCGCAATTATGAGGACATCCCGTGACCGCGAGCTTGAACTTGTGCGGTGTATCTTTTCTGAAATACTTAGCATCAAGTTTCTTAGCTAATTCCTTTGTATCAATAACACCCCAGCGGCATGTTACTTTTCCCGGACAGGCTACTATGACCCTTACCCTGGGACCACAAGCTCCCATCTTTATCCCGACGAGCTCAAGCTCTTTTTGTGCCGCGGCCAGATCAGTCTGTTTAACATTATGTAGTTCTACACCTTGTCTTGTGGATAAATGCACTTCGCCGTCAGCATATCTTTCCGAAACTTCCGCGACCTTTTTAAGCTGCACAGCCAAAAGATCTCCGCCGACAGTTCTTAATCTCATCGCATAAAGGCCCTTCTGTTTCTGCTGTATAATCCCTATTTTTTTAAGTTCTGACGGATCCATATTCTCACACCTCCACGTTTACCGGTATCTCTTCCACTATTCCCCTTTTTATATTAAAAGCTTTTACTGTATTATCGCCCGTTTGCAGAGAAACGATCACGTATACTATGTTCGGATCATACGCGAGTTTTATATCCTCGTCTGATGGCCTTGCCGGACTTACCGGATGGCTGTGATAAACCGCAAGAATATCCAGATCTTCGGCCCTGGATTTCTTCATTATAGAAAACTGTTCTTCGGGGTCCAGCGAAAAATGCTCCTCGCTGGCATCCGCATTGGTCATCTCATAATGCTTTAGAACCTCTCCATCCTTGCCGGCCAGATACCCGCATGCCTCGATCGGAGCTTCCCTCTTTGCCTGTTCTATAACCTTATCAACTATTCTCTTTGGTATTTTTATCATCTTTATCCCGTGCATTCTCTTTTGTCATCCCGAGTGAGCTGAAGGCGAATCGAGGGATCTTTCGTCCCTCGTCCCTCGTCCCTCGTCCCTCGTAATCCGAAAATTGGTTACCGGCAACTAGTCACTTCTTTTTAATGTCACATACCGGCGGTTCTTCATCTACCAGTCCCGTAATCGCAGGTTTTTCGCCGCATATTGGACAGTTAATGTTCCTTTTTATGTTTATCGTCCTGAAATTCATATTCAAAGCGTTAAAGATCAAAAGCCTGTTAGTTAAAAGCTCGCCTTTACCTATTAAATATTTCAGAGCTTCCGCGGCCTGTATTGTACCTAACATCCCGGCAACAGCTCCTAAAACCCCCGCTTGAGAACAAGTGGGAACGGCATCTTTCGGCGGCGGAGTTTTAAAAACACATCGATAACACGCCTCTCCGGGTACATATGTCATCGTCTGGCCGTCAAACCTCAATATTCCCCCGTGAGAAAAAGGTTTTTTCCCGAACACACAAGCATCATTGATAAGAAATTTTGCCGGAAAATTATCTGTACCATCGACGACAAAATCATAGTCTTCAATGATCTTCGCTATATTATCCGCAAATACTCTTTCCTTATGAGTAACGACCTTTACCTCCGGATTGATCGCTTCTATCTTTTCTTTCGCGGAAACTACCTTGGGTTTATTTACGTCCGGAGTAAAATGTATGACCTGCCGTTGTAAGTTTGTCAGATCAACAACATCACCATCGACCAGACCTAAAGTACCTACTCCCGCGGCGGCCAGATACAACGCTGCCGGAGCTCCAAGCCCTCCGACACCTATAATTAGTACTTTCCCTTTCATTATACTTTTCTGTCCTTCAACTCCCACGTCTTGAAGAATAATGTGACGGCTGTACCTTTCTAATTGTTCTTCGGTAAAACTCATTTTAATCCCTCCAAAGCATCCTTTATATCAGAGATCAGGTCTTCAGCATCTTCGATGCCGACAGCTAACCTGATCATGGTTTCGGCGACATTCATCTCCGCTTTTAGCTTATCGGTATATTCACAAAAGATCGTAGATGCCGGATGAAGTATCAGTGTCCTATTATCCTGTAAATTAGTCGCCCTTCTGATGAGCTGTAGTCTGTTCATAAATTTAAAACATTGCTCTTTGGATCCCAGGTCAAAAGTAAGAAGGCTTCCCGGGTTTTTCCCGAACTGTTTTCCGGCTATTTCGTAATATTTTGAGCTTTCCAGGCCGGGATAATTAACAGACTTCACCTTGGGTGATTTCTCCAAAAACTCAGCTATTTTTCCGGCGTTTCGGCATGAAACATCTACCCGGAGCGGCAAGGTTTCCAACCCTACACTTTGTAAAAAAGCATTATGCGGAGATAAACATGATCCGAGATTTCTATAAACTTCGCGTCTTAACTTATTGATAAATACGAAGGGCCCGTATTTTTTTACATCGTCCCGTAATTTAGTGTTTCTACTCCAATCATATTTCCCGTTGTCAATGATCATTCCGCCAACGGAAGTCGCTCCACCGGACATATATTTAGTACTCGAAAGGATTTCTATATCGATACCGAACGCTCCGGAATTAAACGCGTATGGCGGGGTCAGAGTGGTATCCGCAATGAGCAAAATGCCCTTTTCCAGAGCCAACTTGGACAAAGCTTTGATATCAACCACCTCAAGCTGTGGATTGGTGATCGTTTCAAAAAATATAGCTTTAGTCTTATCGTCTATTAATTTCTCAATCTGTCCCGGCTGCGTCAGATCCGTATATCTGGTTTCCAGCCCCCAATCTTTGAGGGTATTCTCAAACAATGAATAGGTATTACCGAAAAGATGTTTACTTGTCACAATATTATCTCCCGAGCCGGCTATGGCCATGATCGTATTTGAGATAGCCGCCATCCCGGAAGAAAGCGCGATCACGCCAACCGCATCGGTTACCGCTCTAAGCCTCTGCTCAAGATGTTCCACCGTGGGATTGGTGATCCTGGAATACATATGTCCCGGCTTCTTCCCAAGAAAAGCCGATTCTAATTCTTCCGCTGTTTTAAATTCGAAAGCCACATTATCGTATACCGGCATGTGCAGTGAACCGTAAGGATCTTCCCTTAAAAATCTGTTATGAAGAATTTTTGTTACAAATTTTAATTTTTTCATAACTCGCCTCTCCTTTAGTTCGGATTAAACGCTTCCTCCACCCATAAAATATAAAAACTCTATTTCATCATTTTCTGTTAACTGCGTATTTGTAAAATCTTCTCTTCTTACGAAGTTATCATTAAGCTGTACGGAAACCATATCCGGCATTTCAACATTGTTGATCACTAAAAGTTCCGATACTGATACCAGGCTTTTATGCAGCACCTGCTCTTTACCGTTCACTTTGATCTTCATATCTCAATTCCCTCCTCTATTAACGTTTTCTTATCCAACGCTCTTAACATATTTATCAGCTCTACGTCTTCCGTTTTCGCCGCGATCGCCAACGCCCCCTGAAGAACATGGGGCCGCATAATATCAAAACTTAATTCTTGAGTTATTTTTTCTGACAAACCGAGCCTGATCAGCCCGGCAGCGGCCATCAATACGGCATCCAGATCGCTTTTATATAACTTCTCCAACCGCTCGCCAATATTGCCCCGTATATCTACTATTCGGAAATCACCCCTATATCTCTTTAATTGCGTTTTCCGGCGCGCACTACTCGTTCCAATTTTCGCTCCATACGGAAGCTCGTCTATCTTCAGGCTATCCTTCGAAACAAGCACATCGTAAGGGCTAATTGAAGATGTTACAGCCGCGATCAGCAGGCCTTCTCTTGTCTTGTCCGGCATATCTTTGGCGCTATGGACCGCGAAATCAATTTCTCCGTTTAAAAGAGCTTCGTCTATTTCTCTTGTAAAAAAATCTGTCCCTTCGATTGTCGAGATGGGGGTAACTTTATCCCTATCTCCGTAAGTATCAATGCCAACTACCCTCACCTCAACATGAGGATAAACTTTCTCCAGCTCCTTCAAAACCTCTTCAACCTGTTTTAAAGCGAGAGGACTGGTTCTTGTTCCAACTTTATAAATTCTTCCCATAGCTTCTCTACCTCTGTATTTATAATACTTCTCGCTTTTACAGCCTCTTTTGCTTTCCTGTACATATTCTCTTTAATTACATAATCCAGATCTCCCAATGTAAACAAATCAATATTAACCGACTCTCTTACTTTTGGATCTACATCGCGCGGCAGGGCCAGATCAATAATAAGCAGCCGTTTTGACCTCTCTTCAAGCATTTCTTTTTTGATGATAAAATGAGGGCTTGCCGTGGCAGTTATGATCACATCCGCTTTTTCGAGAAACTCTCTCAAATTATCAAATCGTACTGCCTTTGCACCTATTTTTCCCGCCAGCTCCTTCGCTTTGTCATAGGTTCTGTTCGCGACAAAAACTACAGAAACTTCCTCATCCTTTAAATACTTCAAAACTAATTCCGTAACTTTTCCTACACCTATAACAAGCATGTTTTTATCCGCTAGATTTCCAGTCTTTTTTTTGATAAATTCTACTGCCACACTACCCACAGATACTTTGCCTTTGGATATATGGGTTTTTGCATGTGTCTCTCCCGCAATAGATATGGCATAATGAAACATATCCCTTAAACACGGAGTGATGAATTCCGCGTTTTCCGCTTCTTGAAAAGCAGTTTTCACCTGTTCCATTATCTGAAGTTCACCCGTTATCAAAGAGTCCACTCCGGAAAATACTTCACACAAATGCCGGAGCGCCTCTTTTTCTTCATAGATATAGAAGTAAGGATAAAATGTCTTGTGGTCGATTTTTTTGTATCCCGCTACAAAATCTATTACCTCACTTGTCCCGGTCTGAACATCCCCTACATCCGCGTATATTTCTGTCCTATTACATGTAGACAGGATAACTGCCCCGGTTAAACCCGTTTTTCTCCTTAATAGATGAAATGCTTCCTCCAACTTTCCTTTAGCAAAGAAAAGCTTTTCCCTGAGATCTCTCGGGCAATATTTATGATTTGTTCCAACAACCATAAAACTCATTTTCAGATCCCCTCTCCGTCTACATTAGTTTTTAGCGGCCTTGTATGAATGCCGCACTCCCCACCACACTTGCTCGTACCTATCCACCGGCCGGCGCGTTCATTGTCATCGCTTGTGATATGAGTGCACGGCGCGCACCCTAAAGACCTATATCCTTCCGCGTATAACGGGTTCACCTTAACTCCGTACACCGCGATATACTGCCAGACTTCCCTTTCCTTCCAGATAAGAATGGGATTAAGTTTTCTAAGCCCCTTATCCCTCTCTTCTATTTCCTGAAAATCTGTCCGTGTACGTCCCTCGGTGCATCTAAGCCCCGTAACCCAGCAGGTAACGTTCATTTCCTCAACGGCTCTCTTAACAGGTTCCACCTTGAGAATGTCACAACACTTATCCGGATCAGTCGCGTAAAGTTTATCAGTTATCTTGCTGTCATTCTTGTATACTTTAAGTTCCGGATATTGCGCGACCTCCTCGTGCATGAACTTAATAGTTTCCTTCGGTTTAAATCTTGTTGTAACTATAAACCCTTTTATTTTAGGTTCCACCCTTTTGACAAGATCCCATATCACAACCGAATCCTTACCAAGACTGTTTGCCGCAACTAGACCCTCTCCGTACTTTTCATACGCTTCGCGGATCAGCTGCAGGGATCTATCTACCTTTTCCTTGAAATTAAGGGTATCCACCAGTGTTTTCAGATCTTCCTTCTTTTCTAACAAGTTCATTTTAGTTTCCTCCTGTTTAGATTTGATATTCGGGAGCTTTGTGCCTTCCAAATTTTATTCTGTTCCAGATCCTCTCATGAGTGTAATAAAGTAAGAACTTCAAGCTTTCTACACCCACACTAACCATAAATGATTCCTTTAGATCTCCACTGTAAAAAAAAACGATTCCCATCGTAATAACTAACCCGAAAGACCGCCAAGTCAAGGCTTTTATAAGTGATCTTTTCGGATGTTCCATAAATCCCTCCCGGAATTATTACCCTTATCTCTTCGGTAAAAATATATACAAAAAATATATCAGATCTGGTACATAATAACTTTTTCTTTCTGTATCAGTTTCTTGCAGATATCATCAAAAGAAACCTTCCCCAAAATGTTCTCCATAACGCCTTCTACTTCTTTCCATATACTCACAAATACAGCTTCATTCCTTAAGGCAGAGTCTGCTATCGGCAGAAGATCTCCGCCTATAGCCCTCATTACTTCACCGAGTCTTATATCTCCGGGGGCCTTAGCGAGGGTATAACCCCCTTCTTTACCCCTTGAACTACTTACTAATCCAAGCCTTTTAAGCTGAATAAGGATCTGTACCAAATATCTCTCGGGTATTTCCTGGTTTTTAGATATTTGATGAATATGCAACGGATCTTTGTCCGGCCAATGTAACGATAGCTCCAAAAGAGCCCTGCACGCATAATCGCATCTTGCTGAGACCCTCATATTTTACCCCATCCTTACTTTACTAACTTGATTAACTTAGTTAATTATAGGTTTTTTCCCGCTTTTTGTCAAGAATTATTTGTGGTATTTTAGCCTGCGCAAGAAAAGCATAGCGCATAGGGCATGGCGCATGATTAAATGGTTGAATGGTGAGATGTTCAAAAAACAACAAAAAACAAACAAAAAAAAAGGGCGGACACACAGGTCCGCCCCTACATTTTCTACCCTCTATCCTCTATCTTCCACCTTCTATCTCTGGTGACTTGGTGACCTGGTGACTGCCTGCCCCGGCCATATGTCCCGAAAGAAGGCTGCCGGGGGTAACCTCTTCCCTCTATCTTCTAGTCTATAGTCTAATCCAGCCCGAGAGCCTTCTCGTAGTATTTATCGATCTCCCGCTCGGCTTTACCGGACAAGGATCCTTTGCTTCGGGATCTTATCGTATTGTTTTTTTTATTCCTTTTTCTATTTAAAAAGGCGGTACTCTCAACTTTTGCCCCGTGCACCTTGCACCCATTGGCCACTTTCCCGTCCTCGGATACAACAACTATTTCGGAAGCTTTCGCGGCTTTACGCACCATCGATATTATTCTATCGTCCGCTTCTTCTTTTGAAGACGTAAAAATACATTTTATACCCCAGGACTTCGACCCTTCGGCATTGACCACACCATCCTGCCCGTCATAAACAACACAGATGCTGCCCTTGTACCCTCTTGATCTTTTCCAATCTATCATAAGATTCAGCAAGGCTCTCCTGGCTTCCCGCAGGCTTATTTCCAGCTTAGCCGAAAGCTCGGGAATTCTATGTATAACATTATACGCGTCCAGAATAATTGTTTTCATGTTAATACTGCTCTACCAATGATCCCCATCAGGAAATTACCCCCCAACGTTCAATCTACCAGAACTTTCGCTACATAAGGTTTCACTTTGGTTTCTTCCGCTTGTCCTTTTTTTTCGAGATCGATACCTTCCGCGAATCTCTTCCCTTTGAAAGTATAGTAATCGATCGTTACCGTATCACCGGGCGAGATTCCGTCGAGCGAAGATACGAGCGTAAACGTGGTACCCGGTTCGATAAAATATGTCACGGAAGACCCGTCGGCCATTATGGTCAAAGCGTTCTCGGTGCCGTTCACTCTCAGCACTTTGCCTGATACGCTCGAATCCATCTCCCTTTGGGCAGCCCTCTCGTCGGACTCTTCCTCATCGTTCGTAGATCTCATATCCTCATCCACATCCCAAGGATTATCCGCAAACACCGAAGAAAAGCACGCCGTAAGAAGCATGCCAAAAAAACATAAGAACATAACCCCTATTAAATATTTTTTCAAGATCCCCCCCTATAATTCCTAGCTCAATAGCGCATCAGTCGATCACTCCGAACTATGAACTCATAACTATGAACTCTCACTACCATGCAACTTTATCCGGAAAAAGAATTTTCGTAATATCGTGCACTATCTTGTTAGCTATACTGACATCGTTCTTCGAGTAATCCGTAGAGTTAACAAAAACAATGATCGTGGCATCGGCTTCAGGCAGATAATAGGCGGCGGTATTGTACCCTCGGGTACCGCCTGTGTATCCGATCCAGCCGTTTGTATTGCCTATACCCAGACCGAACTTAAGATCCTTTCCCTTAGGCGTATCTACCCATGTTAATCGTTCTTTTTGCGCGGCTTTACTGTTAGTTGTGCCGACGGTATACGCTTTTACCCATCGTTTCATATCACGCATATCCGAGATCATCGCCCCGGCCGACCAGAGAAGGGACGGTGAATATACCGTAGCGTCCTGCCATTTTTTATTGTCATCCAATTCGTATCCATGAGCGTAAGGACTCGGCATGCCGGGGTAATCTGTCGGAAAACTGGTATTAGAAAGACCCATCGGCTTAAGTATTCTTTTCCCGATCTGGTCATCTACCGTATCTCCGGATACTTTTTCGATAACCATCCCGAGTAAAATATAGCCCGTATTTGAATAATACCATCCCCCGCCGGGAGGGAATGTAGGCGGCATTGTAAGAGCGGTTTTTACAATGTCGGCTGGTATCCATTTTTTAAGCGGGTTCTTTACGTAAAACTCCTCGCAAAGCTCGTCGTTCTTGCTGAACTCAGGGATACCGCTGGTCATATTGCAAAGCTGACGCAGTGTTATTTTATTTTCATCGGGTATATTTAGACCCAGATCGAACTTGTCCAGCGTGTCGTCTAACCTAAGTTTTCCCTCATCCGCGAGCTGTAGTACGACCGTAACAACAAAAGTCTTAGTATTACTGCCTATACGGAACTTATCGTCGAGCGACATATCCCGGTCTCCCGCAAGATCAGACTTTCCGAAGGCCTTTGTCCAGATCCCCCTTCCGGGGATCCATACACCTGCAACGGCACCGGGTATATTTTTTATATCCTGACATTCCGCGAGGTTCTTTTTAACCGTTCTTTCAAGGCGCTTACGAATATCATCACTGAACGGCTCCCGAAAGACTTTGTCCAGCCAATTAAATATAACTTCATTGGAGATCGCGATAGCGCCCATCTGGCAATGTGCCTGAGCGGTCTGCTCTCCGGTAAAAAGAATATAATCTTTTGGACAGTCCAGAGCGTCGTACAGCTCCCTTGGCTGATCTTTGAAAAACATATCGTCTTCGGCATCAATAACCAGCATATCACACTTGATCTGTTTCACTACATCCTTCAATGTGTACTTTTTCAGTTTCTGCATCAGATCAGCCGGTGACTTAGCCTGAAAGGTCCACATCCCGTTCTCAAAAAACCATTTCGTCGTGATATCTTCTTTCATCTGGTCTTCCATTACGGAATTGAATTTTTCCGGATCTTTATTCAAAAGTTCCGATACCTCTTTTGGAAAAGACTTAAGCATATTCTCCGATATACTGAACACTCCGCCGTTGGCGATACATGCTCTTAATCTCGGCTCAAAAGCGGCGGCACGCGGAGCAAGATACCCGCCCATACTTATTCCCATGAGCGCGATATTATTACTATCCACATCCGAACGTGTAAGCGCGTAATCAATGACCGGCTCTACCACTTTTTCCCAATCGTATCGGTACGGCAGTTTTTGCTGCCGTATAACTTCTCCCTGTCCCGGCCCTTCGAATATCAGGCAATTATACCCTCTTTCTTTACAAGCCTTACCGACCTCAAAATACAGCTCTTCTCCTGTCCCATCGAATCCTGTGTGGACGATCAAAAGAGGCAGCTGCTTCCCCGTATTTTCGGCTTTTATGAAATATCCGGGAAGCACGGTCTTTTCGTAAGGGATACTAACGGACTCAATGTCCGGTAAAGTTCTTATGGCCTTCTTAAAGCTTTCCCTGCTTTTTCCCCACGACTTCAGGGATTTCGCCATATCAGTTTTCGAACACATATAAAATCCGGCGGCCCTGTAATAGTTCGAAGCCCTAAAATAGGCCTCCCGGGAGGAAATAACATCTCCGGATCTTTCCATCTTTTCCGCGAGATCATACAACCGATCTCCCGTCTTGAGCCATTCGTCGTACCAGCTCTGGATATCGCCGTCCCTTATGCTCCTGGCGGTCGAGATACATTCGCCTATATCGGCACCTCCCGTGCAAGAATAGCCAATAGCCCTTATGAATTCGAAAATAAAGCTTTTATCTTTGAATATGAGATCGGCATACCAGTTCTCTTTTTTTGTTTCTACCGGTTTCTTTAGTTTTCCATTACAGAAAAATAATGCAAATGACAGTAAGATTAATACTGTCATAAACAAGACCGGGATCCTGTAATTTCTTTTCATGCGCATAAATACACCAAGCCATTTATACTATTTTTTCACGTCACTCACATTAATACGTTCAGTTAAAGCCTCTGCTACAGTTTCAAGTCATCGGCGAACATCCCGCCGTATAGACTCTGTATCTTTACTCCGCCTGACTTGGTATTGTTTTTATAACTCAGCTCGGGAATAGTCTCGTCCGGATTGACCTTGACCTCCACGCCTTTTTCCCTTTCCGCTTGGGATAAAGGGACCGTTACCTCTACATAATGATTTATCCCGCTTGGCAGGCTCTTCACGGTTTCATTGGAAAAATTTCTCCAATAAGACCCTTTAAGCTTTTCTTCCCAAACATAAAACGATACTTTTATATTTTCGATAGGTTTGCCTTCCATGAGGTTAGTAATACGAGCGGCAACCGTTTCTTGCCCTACCGTTATCTTAGAAATAGCCAGGTCCACTCCCGGTTCATACGCATCTTCAGCCGCATCCAAACTTTTTTTATTTTTCTCCTCTTTTACGTCCGCTGCTTTTTCTTCCGCGTCTTCTGTCACCTTTTCCCTAACAACAGGCTCATATGTCCTCTTGGAAGTTAATGTAGGAAGGCTTTTAACGCTCTTTTCCGAGGTCTTCCCTAAAGCGACAAACCATATTATTAAAAAGATACCGAGAATAAAAGTAAAAAATATCTTCTTCATTTTCCCTCCTTTTTCTATTACGGCTTTGTTGATCTATTAAGAGATGTCCCGCCGCGTATCAGGAACATATCCGAACCCTTCAGAATAAACAATATCACACTCCGATATCCTCATTCCAAAGTTCGGTATTATTCTCTATAAAGTTCTCCATAAGGCTTATACATTCGTCATCCTGAGCAACCTCAACCCTTACTCCGCGTGCCCGAAGAAGTTCTTCTTCTCCCATGAATGTCTTATTCTCCCCAATAACGACATGAGGGATACCATAAAGGAGTATCGCTCCCGCGCACATCGTACAAGGTGAAAGCGTTGTGTATAGCGTACATTCTTTATATACGGCCGCCGTCCGGCGTCCGGCGTTTTCCAAGGCATCCATTTCGCCGTGCAGGATAACGCTTCCCTCTTGAACGCGCCTGTTATGTCCGCGTCCTATTATCTTGCCGTTATGGACAATGACCGATCCTATCGGGATCCCGCCTTCGTTCAATCCGGTTTTAGCTTCTTCGATAGCCTCTTTTAGATTTTCATCCATATTTACCTATCCTCTTTGTACGGGACTTTTCCAAGTTTACACTCATCTCCCCAAAGGGACAAGTATAAATGTTGTTTAAGTCCAGCATCACATGAATAAGAAGGGAGAAAAAGTCACCAAGTCACTAGTCACCTAGTCACCTGAGGATTGACCGATACGTAAAGCAGTTTAAAGGATTAAAAGTTAAAAGGTTAAAAGATTTAGATTGACTGATGCGGGGAAGAAGAGTCAGGGGCAAAATATTGACTCTAGAGAGCGAAGCGAACGATGTCTCTAATGAGCGAAGCGAATGGTGACTGCCTGCCCCGGCCATATGTCCCAAAAGAAGGCAGCCGGGGGGTGACTCTCTAAGGGCGGTTCGCGAACCGCCCCTACATTTTCTATTTTCTACCCTCTATCTTCTACCTTCTATCTCTGGTGACTGGTGACTTGGTGACTAGGTGACCTGGTGACTCTTCACCTGTGAATGAAAATCTTGCCTTCTGCTTTTTGGAGAAAATGTGCGGATATACTTTCGGAACTATCGCGGGATATTACGGGGGTGTTTATTGTTTCTTTTTGCTTTCCTGCTTGCGTTTCTGTTCGTTCAGATAGAACTTTCTGATACGGATATTCTGAGGAGTTATCTCTACCAGTTCATCATCGTCGATAAATTCAAGCGCGAACTCAAGCGTCTTTTCTCTGGGAGGGATAAGCTGGATAGCATCGTCACTTCCGGAAGCGCGCATATTAGTGAGCTTTTTGCCTTTTGCCGCGTTGACGACAAGGTCTACCCCTTTATTGTTCACACCCACGACCATTCCCTCGTAAAGATCTTCACCGGGACTGATAAATATTTCTCCGCGCGCCTGTAAATTATAAAGCCCGAAAGCTACCGCCGAGCCGCCTGACTGTGAAATAAGAACCCCTCTCTGTCTCGACGGCATATCTCCCTTATATGTCTGATATTCCAGAAAATTCTGATACATGACTCCGCTTCCGCGGGTCATGACCAAAAAATCGCTCCTAAACCCGATAAGAGCTCTGGTAGCGATAATGAACTCCATTTTGATGGCTCCGGATGAAGTTGTCTCTATCTTTCTCGTCTCGGCTCTACGTTCGCCGATGGCTTGCATAACACAACCCTGATATTCCGTTTCCACTTCGATCACCACTTCCTCAACAGGTTCAAGAACCTGTCCCCACTCTTTTTTTAAAATTACTTGAGGTCGGGATACTTCCATTTCATATCCTTCGCGGCGCATCGTTTCTATCAATATCTCCAGATGCAGTTCTCCACGTCCCGACACCTTGAAACGCTCTCCCCCCTCGACTTCTTCCATTTTTATTCCGACATTTATCTTCGCTTCATGCGTCAGCCGTTCACGAATATGTCTCGACGTTAAAAATCTGCCTCCATCCTTGCCGGCAAGCGGACTCGTATTATGAGAAAAATTCATAGAGATCGTCGGTTCATCGATCTTTACCGTCGGAAGTCCTTTAGGGTCATCAACATAAGCCAGTGTCTCGCCGACCTGTATATTTTCGATGCCCGCGATAAGAATTATATCTCCCGCGATAGCTTCCTTGCATTCTACTCGGACCAGACCTTTGTACTTCATTATCTTTGTCACTTTACCCTTGCCGATCGTACCGTCAAGTTTTACGACCGCAACAGTCTCACCGATCTTGACCTCTCCGTGAAAGATGCGGCCGACGGCTATTATCCCTACATACGGATCATAATCGAGCATTGTCACAAGCATCTGAAAAGGCATATTTGGATCGGCAACCGGCGGCAGCACCCTGCGCAGTATTGTTTCCAGAAGGGGCTTAACCGACTCTCTCGGTTCATCAAGATCAAGTGTGGCATACCCGTCCTTACCGGAAGCGTACACTATGGGAAAATCGAGTTGTTCTTCCGTCGCGTTCAATTCGCAGAAAAGATCAAAAGTCATATCGGCGACTTCGTCGGGACGCGCGTGGGGTCGATCCAGCTTATTGATCACAAGTATCGGTTTCAAGTGCAGTTCCAGAGATTTTTTCAGAACGAATTTTGTCTGGGGCATCGGTCCTTCAAAAGCGTCGACCAAAAGAAGCACCCCGTCTACCATCTGAAGTATACGTTCCACTTCACTGCCGAAATCGGCATGTCCCGGCGTATCAACTATATTGAAATGCACTCCCTTAAATTCAAGTGAAGCATTTTTGGAAAGTATGGTTATCCCTCTTTCTTTCTCGAGAGGATTCGAATCCATGATCGCCGATTCCCCGTCTTTAAAATCATACGCTCCGGTATATTTCAGCAGCGCGTCGACAAGCGTAGTTTTCCCATGGTCAACATGCGCGATGATCGCGATATTTCTTGTATCTTTTCTTCTCTTTTGATTTAACATAAAAACTTTATTTCCCTTTTGTTTCTCACTCGATCGTAATGGTCTATCTTACGTAAGTTGCATAGAACAAAGAGCATGGCGCATGGCATTATAGAAACAGAAACTGTCTCGGACGATCAGTCTCTCAGGATCAAGATGACGGAGGAACACATCGGTCAATTTACCATGCTCTGTGCCCTATGCACTTTGCGTTTCTTGCGCAAGCTAAACTATTTAAAATAAAAAACCACGAGATCAAGACTCTTTATCCTCGTGGCTCCAGATCACATATCTTGACGATAACTATACTACGATAAACATTTTATGTAAAGCATGTAATGGTTTTTAAATCCAAAAGTGATAGAGGATAGGTCTACGGCGAAGCAGAATTTCTTGTGAAAGAAAATTCGGTTTTCACTTTCATCGGTTTGCCGTCTACTTCCGTCACCGGATACGCGAGAAAGTTTATTGGGCCCTCTTTCGGTCCCGGTTCTAATACAAGATCGCGTCCGCGGGTAAATTCAAAGCGATTTGCGGGATGATGTCCGAAGTAGTAAGTTGAAAGGCTGGAATATTTATCGGCTTCGGAAATATCCACGGGCCACCATTTTTCTTCAGCGTAAAATTCCGCCCAACAGTGGTACCCGTCTACCCCGCCGTCATCGCGTGATGAAGGTATCCCCGCACCGATAGCGAAACTTGCGGGTATACCGATAGATCTCGCCAGAGAAATAAAATAAGAATGATAATCCGTGCAGTTACCCGTGCTTATATCACAGGCATGGACCGCGTCGCCCTTACCCCATCCTTCTCCGTATTTTATATACTTGATACGACCGATAACATGATCATAAAGAGCGCGTGCGCGTACAAGGTCACCTTTCTTGCCCGCGACAACTTCTTCGGCTATACTCCTGAACTTTTCGCCGATAGGGAGCAGCCGATTTGCTTTAAGATTTTTTTTAGGATCCTTAGCCTGCGAAACGTACCCGGCTTTTTCTCTCCGTTTTACCCGGTACTTAATATCAACTGTCTTTCCGCTGTCTTCCGGTCCAAACTCGAAAAAAAACACCTTATTTCCATACTCGTTCTCTTCCAATACGCGATACTCTTTAGGTGAATTGATGCTCGTCATCTCAACATCCTGGAACGCGTCAGTCTGCGGATAAGGTATCCACATACGGGCAACATCATTTATAACGGGAAGTTTAGCCGTATAAAGGAACTCAAATTCGTCATTACCTTCGATCACACCTAAGAGTTCCGGTGCCGCGCCCTCTACCGGAACCCTTACCCATACGCCTTCGCTATTCCGTTCCCAGGTATAAAAAGGTATACCGTTAAGTTTGTGAAGTATAGTTTCGGTCACGGTCATGTTCCCGGGATCTCCGGCCAGAAAGAAATCTACATCGTAGACATCTCCGTCAGTATTGACCAGATCCACACAAGCGAAATGACTTCCTAAACCAAGATTTGCCAGATATTCGGTATGAAC
>JBDRBI010000036.1:0-8826 GCA_043822885.1 Candidatus Omnitrophota bacterium | reverse complement strand
GCTCTTGTTACACCGTTCAAGGATGGGAAGGTCGATGAAAAGAGATTTCGGGAATTAGTGGAATTTCAGATAGATAAAGGTACCGACGGTATCGTTCCCTGCGGTTGTACCGGTGAAGCCGCTACTATGAACATGACGGAGCAGAAACGTCTCATAAAAATAGCGGTCGAGATCTCAGATAAAAGAATACCGGTGTTAGCCGGGACAGGATCGAATAATACTGTAGAAGCGATAGAGCTTACTGTTTACGCCAAAAAAGCGGGCGCGGACGGAGCGCTTATTATCACTCCGTATTACAATAAACCGACTCCCGAAGGACAGTACAGGCATTATAAGAAGATAGCGGAAGAATCCGGGATACCCATAATGTTATATAATGTGCCGTCCCGTACGGGGATATCGCTTTCTCCTCAGACAGTAGCCAGACTTAATGAGATAGACAATATCGTAGCGATAAAGGAAGCCGGAGGAAGCGTACAGCAGGTAACGGAAATATTATCGTTGTGCGATATAACCGTTATGAGCGGAGATGATTCTATGACACTTCCTTTTATGTCAGTGGGAGCAAAAGGCGTAGTAAGCGTTGTAGCTAATATTATCCCGGAAAAAGTACATAAACTAACACAGAGCTATTTGGACGGAGATGAAGAAAAAAGCCGCGAAGTTCATTATGAAATAATGGATCTTTGTAATGCCATGTTCATAGAAACAAATCCGTTGCCCGTAAAGACAGCTATGAGTATGATGGGGATGGTGGACGAAGAATGGAGACTTCCTCTTTGCGAAATGGTGCCGGGGAATAAGGAACAGCTTAAGAAGGTGCTGGAGAAGTATAAATTGGTATAGGGTTCGGACGATAAAAGATAGAAGGTAGAGGATAGAGGATAGAAGATAGAGGGTAAGGGCATTTCTGTCATTGCGAGGAGCGCAGTGACGAAGCAATCCCGCGGAGAGATTGCTTTAGGCCTTTGGCCTTCGCAATGACGTAACAGTAACGTAACATAGGAGATACATATGAAGATCGGAGTAGCCGGAGCTTGCGGGAAGATGGGAAAGATGATAATAGGGCAGATTTCGAAAGACCCTGAGATAGAAAGGTTTTATGCTTTGGAACGCGAAGATCTCCCGGATATAGGGAAAGATATGTGGGAAGTTTTAGGAAAACCCGGCAAGTCAGGGGTGACAATAAGTTCAGATCTTAGAAAACTCTCAGGAGAAATAGATTGTCTTATAGATTTTACTCTTCCGAGACCTACTTTGGAACATCTGAAAATATGTTCAGAAAGGGGCGTCCCTATGGTAATAGGTACTACGGGGTTCAGCGAAGAAGAAAAGGCTAAGATCAAAATTGCTTCTCAAAAAGCGGCAATAGTTTTCTCTCCGAATATGGCTATAGGGGTCAATCTTTTATTCAAGATAGTGAGCGAAGCCGCTAAAGTATTGGGTGAAGAATTTAAAATAAAAATAGATGAGACTCATCATGTTCACAAAAAAGATTCACCAAGCGGAACAGCGAAGATGATAGCGGAAAAAATAAAAGAGTCGATAGGAAGAGACATCCCGATAGAAGCCGCCAGAGAGGGAGAAGTTATAGGAAATCATGGTATTATTTTTGACGGGGAATATGAAAATATAGAGATCAGACATGACGCAAAAAGCCGGGATGTCTTTGCCAAAGGCGCCGTAAAGGCGGCAAAATTCGTTATAGGCAAAAAGCCGGGATTGTATAGTATGGCGGATGTGTTGGGATTGTAACCATCTGTCATTGCGAGTCCGCCAAAGGCGTACGAAGCAATCCCTCTGAACCGGATGAGATTGCTTCACTCACTTGGTTCGACTTCGCTCACCACAAGTTGTTCGTTCGCAATGACGGAAACATTAGAAAGGAAAATATGAATATTGATTATGCTGACAGATTAAAGCTATTGCCGCCGTATTTGTTTGAAGAGATCGATAAAGCCAAACAAAAAGCTGTAAATGAAGGCAGACCGGTCATAGACCTGGGTGTCGGCGATCCTGATACTCCTACACCGGATTTTATAATAAAAAAACTTCAGGAAGCTATTCTTGATCCTTCGACGCATCAATATGCGTTAAACAGAGGGCTTAAAACGCTGAGGGAAGAGATGGCCAAATGGTATCAGAATAGATTTGGTGTGAAATTAAACCCCGATACCGAAGTCCTGCCGCTTTTAGGATCAAAAGAGGGAATAGCGCATATACCATTGGCGTTCATAAATCATGGTGATGAAGCCTTGATACCGTCTCCGGGATATCCTCCTTATAATTCGGGCACGATATTCGCGGGCGGAAAACCTCACTTCATGCCGCTTTTAAAGGAAAATGATTTTTTGCCGGACTTGGAAAAAATAGATAGAGCGATCGCGAAAAGATGTAAGCTTATGCATCTGAATTATCCAAATAATCCGACGGGCGCGGTATGCGATAAAGCGTTCTATGAAAAGGCGGCGGCATTCGCTAGAGAAAATGACATAATTATCTGTTCGGACGCGGCCTATACCGAGGTGAGCTTTGACGGGTATGAACCGATGAGTTTTCTTGAGATAGACGGGGCAAAAGAGATCGGTGTAGAGTTTCATTCACTCTCCAAGACTTTTAACATGACAGGCTGGAGGGTAGGTATGGCAGTGGGAAACGCGAAAATTTTGAACGGACTGGGAAAGGTCAAAGCCAATATTGATTCAGGAATATTTACGGCTGTACAAGTTGCCGCGATAGAAGCGTTAAAACGCGCTGACGAAGTCAAAGAGAAGATGAATAAGATCTACACCGAACGTCGGGATGTTTTGGTGAAAAGTCTTAATGAAGCCGGATGGAACATCAAGTCTCCTTTAGCTACTTTTTACATATGGGCGCCGGTTTTCGGAAAATATGATTCCCTTTCCCTTGCTAAAGATATGCTTGAGAAAGCGGACATAGTAGTAACTCCGGGCGTCGGTTTCGGGGAAAGCGGAGAAGGTTATGTGAGGATGGCGCTGACGCGTGACACAAAAAAACTAAAAGAAGCCGTTGCTCGGATAAAGAAAACGTTCTTTTAATGTGACGGGTCAAAGGCGGGGACACCCTTCCTGTGGGGGTGTAGGGTCTAGGCGAAGGATGTCCCCAATTTTTATTTTTACTGTTAACCATGGTTATAGCATACTTAGGTATAGGATCGAACATAGGAGATAAGGAAGAGAATTGCAAAGAAGCTGTAAGAAGATTATCTCAAACTGATGATATACAGATAGAAAAGCAGTCGTCCTTTTATCTAACCTTGCCCGTAGACGGTCCCCCCTCAAGAGGATTATATTAACGGAGTTGTAGAGATAGGAACAAATATTCTCCCCGAAGATCTTTTGGTGAGCGTAAAAGAGATAGAAAGAAGTATGGGGAGAGTGCCTTCGGAAGAAAAGAATAGCCCCAGGATAATAGATATAGATATTCTGCTCTATGATGACATAATACTGAACTCCGTGAAACTTACTATACCGCATCCCCGTATGCATGAACGGAATTTTGTATTAAAAGGATTTTCAGAAATAGCACCGGATATGATGCATCCCGTTGTTGGGAAAACGATGAAGGCATTGTATAACAGATCAAAAATGTAGGGGCGGAGATTGCTTCACCCCTTCGGGGGTTCGCAATGACAACTCTACAGTCATTGCGAGCGAAGCGAAGCAATCTAAATATTATGGAAATTATAAGAAACATCGATCATATGCGGACCTTTTCTCTAAACGCGAAGAGGAAGGGTAAAACCATTGGGTTCGTGCCTACTATGGGCTATCTGCATGAAGGACACCTGAGTTTAGTTAGAGCGGCAAGAGAAGAGTGTGATGTAGTCTGTGTGAGTATCTTCGTCAATCCTATACAGTTCGGAAAGAATGAAGATCTTGATAAATATCCCAGAGACACGGAAAGGGATAAAGATCTTTTAGAAAAAGAAGATATCAATGTCCTCTTTATTCCCGGAGAAAAAGATATGTATCCCGAAAATTTTTGTACATATGTCGAAACTACGGGCCGCATTTCTCAGATCATGTGCGCCGCTTCCCGACCGGGACATTTTAAAGGCGTGACAACGGTCGTGGCCAAACTTTTCAATATGATCGCTCCCGATAGAAGTTATTTTGGTCAAAAAGATATACAGCAAGCCGCGATCATCAAAAAGATGACGGAAGATCTGCAATTTGCCGTAGAGATAAAGATATTGCCGACAGTACGGGAAAATGACGGATTAGCTATGAGTTCACGGAACGTATATTTATCTCCCGAAGAACGACAACAGGCCTTAAGTATCTATGAAGGGTTAAAAAAAGCGGAAGAGAAGATAATGCGGGGAGAAGTTTCTCCGAATGTAATAAAGAACGTGATAAAAGCTGTTTTAGAAAAGAATAAAGATATGAAAACAGATTATGTAGAGATAGTGTCTGCCGAGGATCTTTCCCCAGTTGATACAATAAAGGGTAAAACACTTATAGCAGTAGCCGCTTTTGTGGGGAAGACGCGATTGATAGATAATATAATTGTGAATGGTAAATAGTGAATGGTGAGTGGTGAATGTCGAATTAAGGTCTAAGGTGGGGACACCTTTCCTGTGGGGGTATAAGGACAAAAGCCAAAGGACAAAAGCCAAAAGAATGGAAGACTGTGGATGAGATTGCTTCGCTCATTGCATTCGCTCGCAATGACAGACCTTCTCCGTCATTGCGAGCGAAGCGAAGCAATCTATGAACTATGAACTAAATAAGGAGCAAGATGCATAATAAACCGGAATTTGATGCCAAGTACAAAGAACATCTAGTGCACAAAATAGCGGATCTAAAGAAAAAAATGGGAGCTTTGATAGTCGCGCATAATTATCAGCGGGATGAAATACAGGAGATCGCGGATATAACGGGAGACTCTTATGCCTTGGCCAGGGAAGTTACCATGGCCAAAGAAAAGATCGTGGTCTTTTGCGGTGTTAAATTTATGGCGGAAAGCGCTTATATGCTTAGTCCGGATAAAACGGTTCTTCTGCCGGTTGAAGAAGCGGGATGTCCTTTAGCGGATATGGCTACGGTTGAAAAACTCCGTGAAAAGAAAAAAGAATATCCCGAGGCCGCTGTGGTATGCTATGTGAACTCTACTGCCAGCGTAAAAGCGGAAAGCGATATATGCTGTACATCCTCGAACGCGATACAAGTGGTGAGATCCCGCAAAGAGAAACAAATAATATTTGTGCCCGATAAAAATCTCGGACGCTATGTAGCGGAACGGGTTCCGGAAAAGGAAATAATATTGTGGGACGGTTATTGCGTTGTTCATATGAGGCTTACAAAAGATGAAGTGAAAAAAACGAAAGAACTATACCCGGATGCCGAGTTTATAGCTCATCCGGAATGCCGTAAAGAAGTACTGGATCTCGCTGATTTTACGGGCAGTACAGCCGCCATGATAAAATATATAAAAGGATCTTCCGCTAAAGGATTTATAATCGGGACTGAAAAAGGCATCATATACAGGCTAAAAAGGGATAATCCCGATAAAGAATTTTATGTGCCGACAGACCAATTTATCTGCGCCAACATGAAGTTAACTACTCTCGGATGGCTGGCAAGATCTCTAGAGAAGATGGTGTACAAGATCGAAGTACCTGAAGAGATCGCCGGAAAAGCGCGTAAGACGCTTGAGAGGATGCTGGAGGTGACAAAATGACAAAAAAAATGGTATCCATCATAGGATGCGGAACTATAGGAACAGCTATTGCTATGCATATAGACAAAACGCTTCGGGAGAAGGTGTCGGGCATCATGCTTTTTGATGAAAATCCCTATGTTTCTCAAAAACTTAAAGAAGATCTTAGCAGCGCTTTCATAGCCGATAGTTTAGATAAGGCAATAGAGGGAGCGGATCTTGTGATAGAAGCCGCATCATCTTCCGTTGTCGGAATAATCTTAAGGAAAATTATTGATCAGCAAAAAGACGCAATGTTCATGAGTATAGGAGGTCTATTGGGTCAGGAAAAGCTTTTAGAAGAAGCGGAAGAAAAAGGAATAAAGATCATTCTGCCTTCAGGGGCGATTTCAGGCATAGATGCCTTAAAAGCCGCTAAAATCTCCGGCATTACAAGTGTTAAGATCATCACCCGCAAACCCCCGAAGGCTCTAAGCGGCGCGCCGTTTATCGTAGAAAAGGGGATAGACCTAGAGAAAATAAAGGAAGAAACAGTCATTTTCGAAGGCAATGCCTTAGAGGCGATGAAGGGATTTCCAAAAAATATTAATGTTTCCGCGCTTCTTTCTCTAGCAGGGATAGGACCAGAAAAAACCCTGGTAAAAATAGTATCATCCTCCGAATATACAAAAAATTCGCATGAAATTATAGTGGAAAGTAAAGCAGGATCCTTTACAGCGCGCACAGAAAACGCGCCATCTCCTAATAATCCTAAAACCAGTTATTTAGCCGCGCTTGCCGCCATGGCCGCGGTAAATGGATATTTCAGTTCGGTCCGTATCGGGACGTAGGGTAGAAAATAGAAGTGAGAAGGTAGAAGGTAGAAGGTAGAAAAGAGAGCACGATAAGTAGTCACCAAGTCACCAGTCACCTAGTCACCAGAGATAGAAGGTAGATGGTAGATGGTAGAAGGTAGAAGGTAGAAAAGAGAGCACGATAAGTAGTCACCAAGTCACCAGTCACCAGAGATAGAAGGTAGAAGATAGAAGATAGAGAGAAAAGAACATAGTGTATCGGTCAAACACTATGAACTACGAACTATGAACTATTTGACTTTTGGATTTTGGATTTTGTCTTTCTACTCTCTACCATCTACCCTCTACTCTCTAATTTCTACCCTCTATTTTCTCGCATCTCACCTCAATTCTATTGACACAAAGAAAGCTTCATGTTAATTTAGGCGTGAGTTTCTGCAACAATCCCACACATAAAAAAAGATCAAGGAGAAACATGAACATGGAATCGGTCTACATGCTCATCGGAGGATTAGGAATCTTCTTTTTCGGCATGAAGATCATGTCCGAAGGGCTCAAGAGTATAGCGGGAGAAAGACTTAGATCTATTCTTTCAACGGTCACTAAATTGCCCATAATAGGGATCTTGGTCGGTGCGGGCGTAACCTGTTTTATCCAATCTTCCAGCGCTACTACCGTTATGGTGGTAGGCTTCGTTAACGCGGGACTCTTAGGCCTCAAGCAGGCCATAAGCGTTATTATGGGAGCTAACATAGGTACTACATTTACCGCGTGGCTTGTTTCTTCGATGTCGGTTTTTAAAGTCACCCAATACGCGCTTCCCGCTATCGGAATAGGGTTCGCCATAAGCACTTTCGCGAAAAAAAAGAAGACAAAATTCTGGGGACAGGTACTTATGGGGTTCGGATTTTTGTTTCTCGGTCTGGATTTTATGAAAGACGCGTTCATACCTCTCAAAAATAGCCAGTATCTTAAGGATGTGCTACTTACTTTTAGTGACAATCCCATTATGGGTGTTTTAGTCGGGATGGTCTTTACGGTTCTATTACAAAGTTCCAGCGCTACGATCGCTATAGTTCAGGTCATGGCTTTTAACGGTCTTCTGAGTTTTCCGGCGGCTATTCCTATAATATTGGGTGATAACATCGGTACGACCATTACCGCTCAACTGGCCGCGGTCGGAGGTACGCTTTCAGCAAGACGGGCCGCGATGTCACACACACTTTTCAATGTTATAGGTGTCTCGTACATGCTGTTTTTTGTGTATACCGGATGGTTTGAGAAAGCAATAGACTTTGTCGTTCCGATTAAACTTACAACGGCGACCGTTATGTTCTTTATAGCGGTTTCTCATAGCGCGTTCAATGTCTTTAACACCATACTTTTTATGCCGTTCATCGGGTTCTTAGAAAAAACAAGTATATGGCTTGTACCCAAAAGGAAAGGTGCTATTGAAATGGGTCCTCAGTATCTGGAAAAACATCTTTTAGATACTCCTCCGATAGCTATGGAACAGGCTCTTAAAGAAGCGGTGCGTATGATAAATTTGGCCTGCAGATCGGTCGCTGAATCCGTTAAAAGTTTTTTTACTGAAGATACGAAGATGTTCAAACCCGTTATGGAAATGGAACAGGCGGTCGATAATCTTCAATCCGCGATAACTCAATATTTAATTGAACTTTCTCAAAGAAATCTCAGCGAAGAAGTATCGGAAGAACTTCCGGTTTTGATACATAACGTTAATGATATTGAGAGAATAGGGGATCACGCGGAGAATATTGTAGAGCTCGCGGAACGTAAAATAGACAGCAAACTTCCGTTTACCGATACGGCTATTAATGAACTAAATCTGATGTGGAATGAACTCAACAGCATGATGATCGAAACAGAGGAAGCGCTTCGTAGCCGCGACATGAAAATAGCTAAAAAAGTAATGGAAAGAGAAAAAAATATCAACGCATATCAGATCGGCCTCAAAAAAGGCCACGTAGAAAGGCTCAATCAGGGTGAATGCAATATGCAGTCCGGAGTGATCTTCATGGATTTTGTGGATAATCTAGAAAAGATAGGCGACCATCTCACCAATATTGCCCAGGGCGTTCTAGGCGAGATGCGATGGAAAGGCTACAAACTTCAGCACGAACTCTCCGAATTGGAAGAAAAAACAGCGGTTTAATCCAGACAACAGACTACCTGCTAGTCACCAGTCACCATGTCACCTAGTCACCAGAGATAGAAGTTAGAAGATAGAGGATAGAAGGTAGAGGGGAGAAAGACAAAACCCAAAAGTTTAAGAGTTCATGGTTCGCAGTTCATAGTGTTTGACCGATATGCTATGTTCTTTCTC
>JBDRBI010000035.1:0-17328 GCA_043822885.1 Candidatus Omnitrophota bacterium | reverse complement strand
CCTATGCATATTAGATCGAGTTTTTACAAAGAGAAGGGTACTCTTATAACTAAGGAGGGTAGAGCTATGGAAGATGTCTTGGTGCGCGGGGTAACCGTGAACAAAGATGAAGCTAAGGTTACGATATGTGACGTGCCGGATAAACCTGGAGAGGCCAGTAAAATATTCGAGCAACTCGCGAAATCCGATATAAACGTAGATATGATCATACAGAACATTTCGAGGACTAAAACTACGGATATATCTTTTACGGTTACCGGAAAAGATCTCCAAAAAACAAAGAAAGTCGTGAATAAAATAACCGAACGTATAGGCGCCGGCAGAGTGGAATATAATGAAAATATCGCCAAAGTGTCCGTTGTAGGTATCGGTATGCGGAGTCACTCGGGTGTCGCGGCTAAAATGTTCAATGCTCTTGCGTCAAAAAAGATCAACATAGAGATGATATCCACTAGTGAGATAAAGATCTCTTGTGTGGTAAGAGGAAAAGACGCAGATAAAGCCGTGAATGCTATTCATAAAGCGTTCGGGTTGGGTGGGAAGAAGAAAAAGAAGTGAATGGTGGATGGAAAAAAGACCATAGACCATAGACTGATATTGACCGATGTGCAAACTTAATGGAAGGTGTCATTCGGAAAATAGTTTAAAGAGTAAGATCTAAAGAAGGGGAATGTTCGAGCACAGAATGAAATTTCATGAGGCGCGCAGAACATGGACCCGTCTTTAGATACTAAGGTGCAGGACTCGCAATGACAGGGAGGAAGGAATTATGAAGAAAGTAATTATATATGATACTACTTTACGTGATGGCGCTCAGTTCGAGGGAATATCATTTTCCGTGAGCGATAAGATGAGGATATCCGAGAAACTGGATGAACTCGGAGTGGATTTCATAGAAGGCGGTTGGCCGGGGTCAAATCCGAAAGATGATGAGTTTTTTAAAAAAGCGGCCGGATCGCTCAAACTTAAAAAGGCAAAACTAACCGCGTTCGGGAGTACTCGGCGCGCCGGCGCGAATACCGCTTCGGACGTGGTCATAAAGGGGCTCTTGAAAGCCGAGACAAAGTATCTCACTATCTTCGGGAAAAGCTGGGATCTTCATGTCAGGGCCGTGCTTAGAACAACTCTCGTTGAAAATCTTAAGATGATAGAAGACTCGATAAAATATCTCAAAAAGAGAGGAAGACGCGTTATCTTCGATGCTGAGCATTTTTTTGACGGGTATGAAAATAATCCGGAATATGCGATCCAGGCGCTTAAAGCTGCCGTCAACGGCGGGGCGGAGACGCTGGTCTTATGTGATACTAACGGCGGAAGTCTGACAAGCCGGGTATTCGAGGTGGTGGAGGAAGTGAAGGCCGCCGTGGGGGGTCCTTTGGGGATACATACACATAATGATGCGGATATGGCAGTGGCAAATTCTATCGCCGCGGTGCAAGCGGGATGCGAGCATGTCCAAGGTACGTTTAACGGTTATGGCGAAAGATGCGGAAATGCCAATTTGGTGTCCATATTGCCTACACTAAAATTCAAAATGGGTCTGGATTGCCTGTCGAAATTCGAGTTTAAAGACCTGACAGAAGCGTCAATATACATAGCTGAAATAGCGAATATCAAACAGCAGGATTCGCAGCCATATGTAGGGAAAAGCGCTTTCGCGCATAAAGCCGGAGTACATATTAACGCTATACTTAAGAACTCCAAAAGTTATGAGCATATAGATCCCGCGAAAGTAGGCAATAAACGGAGAATGCTCATATCGGAGCTTTCCGGGAAATCCAGCATTACAAAGAAAGCGGAAGAACTTGGAGTGAAAATAGATAAAGGTTCTCCTGAAGCTAAAAATATACTTACATATGTGCAGGACCTGGAAAAAGAAGGGTATCAATTCGAGCTGGCGGAAGCCTCTCTTTTTCTTTTGATGAAGCGCGCGTCCCAGACCTTTAAAAAATATTTCGAGTTGGAAGACTTTAGGGTCATCATAGAAAAACGCGAAGGCGGTCCTATTGTTTCGGAAGCCGCGATAAAACTCAGTATAGGTAATAAGTCCAGGCATACGGTATCCGTCGGAGACGGACCTGTACATGCTTTAGATCAGGCTTTAAGAAAATCTTTAGTGGAATTTTATCCGTCATTAAAAGAAATGCATTTATCGGATTTCAGGGTCCGGGTATTGGACGATAGATCCGCGACTGCCGCGAAGGTAAGAGTGCTTATACAGTCTCAGGATAAGACCGGCTCTTGGTGGACGGTAGGAGTGTCGGAAAATATCATAGAAGCCAGCTGGATAGCCCTGAAAGATTCTATCGTATACAAGTTTATCAAGGACGACAAGAAAGGGCGCAAAAAGAAATAATGGTCAAGGTGGGGACACCTTTCCTGCAGGGGCGTAAACTCTGGCCGAAAGATGTCCCGCGTTTTTTATTTTTAGGAGAAATAGCGAGTAATGAAGGAACTTCCCACCAGGTACGATCCCCAGGATAGCGAAGAACGTATTTACGGATCATGGCTCAAAGAGAACCTTTTTCATGCGGATGAAAAAGGCAAGGGTGAGACTTACAGTATAGTCATTCCGCCGCCGAACATAACGGGTGTACTCCATATGGGACACGCGTTGAACAATACCATTCAGGATATCCTGATAAGATGGAAAAGGATGAAGGGAAAGAACGTTCTATGGATGCCCGGGACGGATCATGCCGGGATAGCTACACAGAATGTTGTTGAGAAAGACCTAGCCAGGGAAGGAATGAAACGGGAAGAGATCGGCCGTGAAAAATTTCTGGAAAAGGTCTGGAAATGGAAAGAAGAATACGGATCCACGATCATTCGTCAGCTTAAACGTTTAGGGTGTTCCTGCGACTGGGACCGCGCCCGCTTTACTATGGACGAGGGTCTGTCAAATGCCGTTAAAGAAGTATTCATCCGTTTGTATGAAGAAGATCTGATCTACAAGGGAGACTACATAATAAACTGGTGTCCAAGATGTTCTACGGCTCTCTCTGACGAAGAGGCCGAACATCGTGATGTGGAAGGCATGCTTTACTACATCAAATATCCCGTTAAAGGAAGAGAACGCTTAGAAAAAGAAAATGAAGATTATGTGGTAGTAGCCACAACCCGTCCTGAGACGATGCTTGGTGATACGGCAATTGCCGTAAATCCGAAAGATCCCAGATATCTGTTCTTAAAAGATAAAACAGTGATACTCCCCATACTAAAAAGGGAATTAAAAGTTGTCTTTGATGAGAGCGTAGATCCCGAATTCGGAACGGGAGCGCTTAAGGTAACACCCGCGCATGATCCCGTAGACTTTGAACTGGGGACAAAACATTCTCTTGAAAGAATAAATGTAATGGATCCCTCCGGCCGTATAAACGAATTGGGGGGGGAATATAAAGGTATGGACAGGTTCGAATGCCGGGAGACTATAATCGAAGATCTAAAAGACAGGAAACTTTTTATTAGATCGGAAAAACACTTGCACGCCGTAGGACATTGTTACAGATGTCATACGGTAGTAGAACCCCGTCTTTCCAAACAATGGTTCGTTAGTATGAAGCCGCTAGCGAAAGGCGGAATAAAAGCGGTAAAAGAAGGCAAAATAAAATTTCATCCTCAACGATGGACAAAGGTATATCTCAACTGGATGGAGAATATACGGGATTGGTGTATTTCACGGCAGATATGGTGGGGACACCGGATTCCTGTCTGGTATTGCAAAGATTGTCTTAAGTATCACGATATGAGGGATGTAGAGGTATCTTCCGGAGCGAAAGACGGGATATATGTGGGAAACAAAGAACCCGAAAAATGTGGAACTTGCGGCGGAAAGAACTTAGAGCAAGATCCGGATGTCCTTGATACTTGGTTCAGTTCCTGGCTATGGCCGTTCTCGACGCTGGGCTGGCCGGAAAAAACCGAAGAACTCGGCAAGTTCTATCCGACGGATGCTTTGGTCACGGCGCAGGAAATAATATTTTTCTGGGTCGCCAGAATGATAATGGCGGGACTAAAATTCCGTAAAGATGTGCCTTTCAAAGATGTATACATACACGGTACGGTAAGAGACGCTACCGGGACAAAGATGTCAAAATCTCTGGGGAATGTAATAGATCCCTTGGATGTTATAAAAGAGGTTGGGAGCGATGCTCTCAGGTTCAGTATTATTTCCATCACTTCGCAGGGACAGGATGTTTTTCTGTCTAAAGATAAATTTGAGATAGGCAGGAATTTCGCTAATAAACTTTGGAACGCGTCGCGTTATGTTTTGATGACGGTCAAAGAAGACGATCTTGAAAGAGAGCCGAATGTCTCCGATCTTACTTTAGCGGATAAATGGATCCTTGATCAGCTTAATCTGACCATAAAAAAAGTGGATAAGAACCTGGCAATGTACAGATTTAACGATGCTGCCGGTACACTTTACGATTTTGTATGGCATAAATATTGTGACTGGTATCTGGAGATGTCAAAATTAGCGGAAAATACGGAGGTTGTTCATAAAGTGCTCATAAAGGTCCTAAAGGCTTCGCTACAGCTTTTGCATCCTTTTATGCCGTTCATAACGGAAGAAATATGGCAGAGTTTACCGAAGAAAGACGCTGAATGGATAATGGTATCGGCTTGGCCAAAGATAGTTAAAAGTTTTGAGGATGAAAAGGCGTCTTCTGACATGGAAAAGATCATAGGAGCGGTAACCGGTTTACGTAACATACGATCTTTTTGGAATATCGCGCACACAGCCGAGATAGAAGTTGTTATGGATTGCGGGAATAAAAAGAACAAAGTTTTGTTGGAAGAAAACGCGCATCTTATTAAAAAACTCGCGCGATGCCGGATCAATAATATAGACATAAAAGCCGAAAGACCCGAACAATCCGTTGCGGCATTGACCGGGGGTATCAGGCTATTCGTGCCGCTAGGAGAGACGGTGGACATAGAGAAAGAAACAGCCCGTATAGTCCAGAAGACAGAAGAACTGAAAAAATATCTTAAGGGTATATCAAAAAAACTTGGGAACAGGTCTTTTCTGGAAAAAGCCCCGGAAGAGATAATCGCGAAAGAAAAAGACAAAAAAACAAGGTTTGAAGATCAAGTAAAAGTACTTGAAGATAACCTGACGGCCCTTAGATGAAGAAGAGATTGCAGAATATTTTAGCGCATGCCGGGATAGCGTCGAGAAGAACATCGGGCGAACTTATAGAAAAAGGCAAAGTAAAAATAGACGGGAAAGTCGTTGTTGAAAAAGGCCTTAAGCTGGATCCCGGGGAGCATAAGATAACCGTCAGCGGCGAGGCCATAGGCGAAGAGAAGAAGTATTATTTTCTTTTGAATAAACCCGCCGGTTTTGTATCGACGGTTCAGGATACACATAACAGAAGAAAAATAGTGGATATTTTTGAGGGTATAAATGCGCGTCTTTATCCTGTGGGACGGCTAGATAAGGACACGACAGGCGCTATTATCATAACGAATGACGGTGATCTGACCAATAGATTAACGCATCCGAAGTACGAGGTCGAGAAAGAATATAGAGTGTTTACCGCGCCTCCTTTAAAAGACAGGGATCTAGAAACATTGAGAAGAGGTATCGTTCTTGAGGACGGAAAAACCTCTCCATGCGAGATAGAAAGGATAAAAGAAACAGCGGATAGCGGTGTGTATACTTTTAAACTGCATGAAGGTAAAAATAGACAGATAAAGAGGATGTGTGAGGCGGCAGGGTCTACGGTAAAGACACTGAAAAGAACAAAGTATGCGGGATTAACCGTCAGCGGTCTGAGAGAAGGGGAATATAGAGAACTGAGCAAACGGGAAGTGAAACAGCTTAAGGAACTATAGACGAAGGACGAGGGGCGAGGGGCGAGGGGCGAGGGACGGATTGTAAATCATGGAAAAAGATCTGGATAAAAAGAGAGTGGACGCGATAATACGGTTCGCGCTTAAAGAGGATATTTGGACCGGGGACTTAACGTCCCAGGCTTCGATAGACCGTTTTTTTAATATGTGCTGTGTGATATTGGCGCGCGATAAAGGTATAGTCTGCGGGATGGATATAGTCGAAAGGGTCTTTGCCGCGGTAGAATGCACCTTAAAGTTCCGCTCGCTGGTCAAAGACGGCGAAAGAATAGAGCCGGGTCAGGAGATCGCGTTCATCGAAGGAGAAGCTCAAGCCATTTTACGCGGGGAGAGGACGGCTTTGAACTTTTTGGGATTTTTAAGCGGGATAGCTACAAAGACCAGACGTATAGTTGACGCGGTAGAAGGAAGCTCGATAAAAATATATGATACCCGGAAAACTATTCCTCTTCATAGATATTTGGAAAAATACGCGGTTACCGTAGGAGGAGGACACAATCACCGTAAGGGCTTGTGGGATATGGTCCTGATAAAAGACAATCATCTCAGAGCCTTTAGTATGCAGATGAAAGAGACCGATAACGAAGTGATAATAAGGGAAATTTTGAAGCGCGTAAAAAAGTCCGTACAAAAGAATATAAAAATAGAGATCGAAGTGGAAACCCTTGAAGAATGCGGTTATGCTTTGGAAGAAGCCCCGGATGTCATAATGCTGGATAATATGACACCCGATAAAATAAAAGAAGCCGTAGCTATGCGCAAGGCTAAAGGACTCGAAGGCAAAGTTCTTTTTGAGGTCTCCGGAGGCATAACGGAAAGAAATATACGTGATTATGCCCAAACAGGCGCGGATATCATCTCGACCGGATCGATCACCGGGTCCGTGAAGCCTATTGATTTTAGCTTAGAAGCGGTTCTTAGATAAGGATATGTAGGGGCGGTTCGTGAACCGCCCCTACATTTTTATTCCTATGGATAAATTTCGACTTGTTACCGATCTTAAACCTGCCGGGGACCAAGCCCAAGCCATCAGAGAAATAGTGGGATCACTAAACAAGAAGAACGCGTTCCAGACACTTTTGGGAGTGACCGGGAGCGGAAAGACATTTACCGCGGCCAATATTATAGAAAAGATCAATCGCCCAACTTTAGTTTTATCTCATAATAAAACTTTGGCCGCGCAGCTTTATTCGGAATTCAAGACTCTTTTTCCCGATAACGCGGTCGAATATTTTGTGAGCTACTATGATTATTATCAGCCGGAAGCGTATGTCCCCCAAACGGACGTATACATAGAGAAAGACGCTTCCATAAACGAAGATATCGATCGTCTGAGATTATCCGCTACAAGTTCGCTTTTTTCCCGAAAAGATGTGCTGATAGTCGCGAGTGTTTCTTGTATATACGGGTTAGGTAGTCCCGAAGACTATTCAAGTATGCTGGTAAAAGCCGAAAAAGGCGAGGAGATCGCGCGCGAAAACTTACTCAAACGGCTCATTGACATACAGTATGAACGAAATAACGCGGATCTTGCCCGCGGAAAATTCAGGGTCAGAGGCGAGGTGGTCGAGATATTTCCAGCTTATAAAGAGACTGCCGTAAGGATAGAATTTTATGGGGACGAAATAACACGCATATCCGAAGTGCATCCCACGTCGGGAGAAATACTTACGGATCTGTCCAAAATAGCGATATATCCGGCAAAACATTTTGTTACGACCGATGAAAAAATAGAAAAAGCCGTGTGTACTATCGAAGAAGAATTAGAGGAGAGGCTGAGGGAACTTAAAGGCTCAGGAAAAATACTGGAAGCCGAAAGACTCGGCTCACGGACAAAATATGATATGGAAATGCTGAAAGAAGCGGGCTACTGCAGCGGTATAGAGAACTATTCCCGTCACTTCTCGGAACGCGCGGCGGGCACGAGACCATGGTGCCTTCTGGATTATTTTGACGACGATCTTCTTGTTATAATAGACGAATCGCATGTTGCTCTGCCGCAATTAAAGGCAATGTACAATGGTGACCAAGCGCGCAAAAAGACGCTCGTAGATTACGGGTTCAGGCTTCCTTCCGCGCTGGATAACCGGCCTTTAAAGTTCGAAGAGTTCATGGAAAAGGTCGATCAGGTACTTTTTGTATCGGCTACGCCCGGAGAATTTGAGATACAAAAAAGCGCTGTTATTGCTGAACAAGTAATACGGCCCACGGGGCTTATCGATCCGCCAATCACCATAAGACCGACGGAAGGTCAAGTGTACGATCTTATAAAAGAGATAACCAAGCGCGCTTCCATCGGGGAAAGGACGCTTGTTACGACATTAACCAAACGAATGGCGGAAGAGCTTACGCGTTTTTTAACGGAACGCCGGCTTAGAGTTAAATATCTGCATTCCGAGATAAACGCGCTTGATAGGGTGGAGATCATAAGGGATCTCAGATTAGGAAAATTTGATTGCCTTATAGGGATAAACTTGCTTAGAGAAGGACTCGATATCCCAGAGGTGTCGCTCGTTGCGGTGCTTGATGCCGATAAAGAAGGATTTTTAAGGAGCTGGACCTCTCTCGTACAGGTAGCCGGAAGAGCCGCGAGAAATATCAACGGGGAAGTCCTTTTGTACGCCGATACGATCACAGGCTCCATGAGAAAGACCATAGACACAACTAACGAGCGGCGTATTAGACAAACGGCCTTTAATGAGAAGAACGGGATCGAACCCATGACCATTAAAAAAGCCATAACGGACGGTATCACTTCGTATAAGCGCGCTAAAGAGATCGTAAGGGAAGTGACGGGTGAAAATGAAGAAGAATACGATATCAATGAAGTAATAGCTCAACTGGAAAGCGATATGGAAGAAGCCGCCAGAAATCTGCAATTTGAAAAAGCTATTCTTTATCGTGACCAGGCGTTGAAACTTAAAGGGCTTTTGAAGAAGAAAGTAGAAATGTAGTTGAGAGATAGAAGAAACTTCTTTCCCGTCATTGCGAGGCCGAAGGCCGAAGCAATCTCACAAATAGCAGACAGGAGGGATTGCTTCGCTATCGCTCGCAATGACGGAATGGGTTGCCCGCAATGACGAAATGGGTTGGTCACAATGACAGAAAGAGGAGTTAACAATAATCTAAAAAGGAGATCCAATGGAATATATTCATGTTAAGACGATCGGATTTATTGCGGGGTCGATGACCACTTTGTCCTTTCTTCCGCAAATAATAAAGATCGTAAAGACCCGATGTGTCAGGGACATATCTCTCTGCATGTATATCATGCTCGCCACAGGCATATTTTTATGGCTGGTATACGGAACGCTTATAAAGGAATTACCGGTGATATTGGCGAATAGTATAGCTTTTGTTTTGTGTTTTTTTGTGATCATAGCTAAAATAAAATATGATAACGAGGATAAAACATGAAAGTCTTAGTTACCGGAGCTACGGGATTTATAGGAAACGATCTTGTTAAAGAGCTGGTCAAAAAAGGGTACGATGTTGTTTCTTTGGTCAGGAAAACAAGCAAGACGGATCTTTTGGAAAAAATGGGGATAAGATACATTATTTGCGACATGATGGATCCTAAAAATACCGAGGAGGCTTTTGATCGTATACAGCCGGAGATAGTCGTACATGCCGCGGCGCAGGTAATGGGAAAAGATGAAAAGGTCTTGCGCGAGATAAACGTCACCACTACACGGAATATAGCTCAAGCTTGTTGGGACCATTCGGTAAAGAGACTAGTTTACTTAAGTTCCGTTTCTGTTATAAGCGGTAACAAAGATGTCCCGCTGAGCGAAGACCTACCCTACAAAGCCAGTAATGCTTATGGAAGATCTAAAATAGAAGCCGAACGCGTAGTTATTGACTTCAGAAATAAGGGATTAAAGACCGCGATAGTGCGTCCGTGTATGGTATACGGTCCGGAAGAACCGCATATGCTGGACACAATTTTTGATCGTATAAGAAAAAAGTATATTCCGATATTATGTGTTCCTGAAATAGATTCAAAATTACATTTAGCGTATATATCCAATGTGGTAGAGATGCTTATTCTTGCGATAGAGAAAGACGAAGCTCTTGAGGGAACCTTTATGGTAGCGGACGAAGAAGCAATAACCATAAGGAAATTTCTAGAAATAGCCTATGATGAAATGAATCATACGAGTCCCATCGCCGTACCGGCGTGGATAGTCAGGACCTGTATGGTAATACCGTTTTTCCGAAAAGAAATAAAAGGAATGCTTAAAGATAGGGTGTATGATATATCACGCGCGAAAGATCTTTTGGGATATGCTCCGAAGATCTCTACCGAAGACGGATTGAGGAATACGATCAGGTGCTGGAAGGGGACTAGAAAATAGAGGGGAGAAAAGGTCACCAGTCACCTAGTCACCAGTGACCCCGGTGACTTGTGACCCGGTGACCTAGTAACTGGTGACCCAGTGGCCTAGAGATTGGTGACCTATAAGCTATGAAGATCTTACTTCACATATGTTGCGGGATATGCGCGGCGGCGGCGGCGGAACAGCTTTTATGCGGCGGGCATAAAATAACGGGGTTTTTCTATAACCCGAATATTCATCCCGAAGATGAATATCTGAGGCGTCTTGATGCCGTAAAGAAAGTAGCCGATGAATTTTCTTTCGAACTCATTGAAGGACCATATGACAGACAAAGATGGTTTGAGATGGTCAAAGGAAAAGCATATGATCCGGAAGGCGGCGAAAGATGCGATCTATGTTTCAGGATGCGGCTTGAAAAGACATATGTTTTCGCGAAAAAAAATGATTTTAACGCGTTTACAACGACAATTACCGCCGGACCAATGAAAGACGCCGTTAAAGTGAATTGTATAGGGAACGATGTCGGAGAGGATTTTTTTATTCCATCGAATTTTAAAAAACGTGACGGATTTAAAATGGCCGTTGAGAAAGCCAAAGATATGAATCTTTACAGACAGCATTATTGCGGGTGTGTGTATAGTCAGGAAGAAAGGTTAAGAAAGACAATAGACTATTGACCGTTGACGATTGACGATTGACTATTGACCTTGCGGGAGATCTCTTTACTGTCATTGCGACCCCCGCTGCTCCGCTTTGCGGAGCAAAGCGACGGGGGGAAGCAATCTCTCTTTTATCAAGTTCTTGAGATTGCTTCGTCGTTGCTCCGCTTCTCCTCGCAATGACGGGGTGAGCGAAGAAACATAAGATCGAGAATCGAGCGATTTTTATTATCATGAAAAAACTCACATATAGCGCGTTCCTTAAGAACGTTAAAGATACGATAAAGCATTACGATATGCTAAGAAAAGGGGATAGAGTACTTGTGGCCGTGTCCGGGGGAGCGGATTCGGTCTGTTTAATGAAGAGTCTTTTAGAAATCCGCGGATCTTTGGGTGTTGAAGTTATTATCGCGAATCTGGATCATGGTTTAAGGGGCGCTGAATCCGCCGCGGATTCCCGATTTGTCAAAGATATCTCAAAGCAATTAAACGCGGAATGTGTTATGGGCAGGTGCAATGTCAAAAAAACCGGCAAAAAAGATCTGTCCACGGAAGAACGCGCAAGAGAAGAAAGATATAGATTCCTGATAAGGACGGCAAAAAAGAAAAAATGCGGGGTCATAGCCACGGGACACACTATGGACGATCAGGCCGAAACGGTGCTGATGAAAATTCTGCATGGCTCCTCTATTTCTGGTCTTACGGGCATTCCGCCTGTAAGGGAAGAAGGGGTTTTGAGGATAATACGGCCTTTAATAAGGATAGAGAGGAAAAACATACTTGATTTCTTGAAAGACAGCAAATTGAGCTTTGTCGAGGATAGCTCCAATAAAGATATGAATTTCAGACGTAACAGAGTAAGGCTTGATATCCTGCCATATCTGGAAAAATACAGTCCAAAGCTTAGAAGAACTTTAGTTAACTTGTCCGATACTTTACGGGAGGACCTCTTTTTTATTGAAGAAGCCAAAAAGAAGGTATTAGTAAATAAAGGTTTGGAAGGATCGGAGATAAGGGTAAGTGACTTAATTTCTCAGTCCAGGACCGTAAGGAAAGATGTCTTGAAAGATCTGTTCGCGAAGACCGGCGGGAACATCAAAAAACTTACATATAGACATTGGATAGATATGGATTATTTTGTGCGCACAGCCTCCGCCGGTCAGTCCCTGGATCTTCCCGGAAAAGTAAAAATAGTAAAAACAAAAGACAAGATAGTTTTTGAGAAGAAAATGTAGGTTTGACGGTGGATAGTGAATAGTGAATGGTGAATGGTGAATGGTGTTTAAAAGAGATTGCTTCACCCCTTCGGGGTTCGCAATGACTGGCCACCCCCGTTATTGCGAGGGACCGAAGGGCCCGCGGCAATCTCCTAAGTCTTTAAAACCCCAACTCACAACTCTGAACTCTCAACTCCGAACTTATCTGCATTTGACCCTGAATGAACAGTATGCTAGAATAGCAACTCCGGATATCATCGGAATAATAATCATCACAATAATATGACATTCAAATAGGGGAACACAAATACATGAAGAACGATAGTAACCCATCCAAAAAAAGTCCGGCGAGGAAAACTCCGGCAGAGAAAAAGAACGGCAAAAATAACAAGAATATCCCGGATAGATTTGTCTGGATAATGGTAGTAGTAGGGATATTCATGATATTCCAGTGGGTGTTCTCGTCTCTTGAAGAAACATCGCAGGAGATGACATACAAAGAATTTTATCAGACAGTCGAAACTAATAATGATACAGGCGTCATTTTATCGGCCGTAAAGGTCGAGAATCGTATCATAGGGAAGATGAATAACGGAAAGGCATATGTGGTCAATATCCCCGAGGAAGATCCGGAACTTATAAAACTCCTGACGCAGAACGTAGCGGAATTTGACATCAAACCGCCTCAGACATTTTTATCGAATCTTTTTTATTCTTTGGGTCCGATGATACTTTTCATGCTCTTTTTGTGGTTTTTTATATACAGGGGAGCTTCGGCCGGCGGAGGAAAAATGATGTCCTTCGGTAAATCAAGGGCGCGTCTGGCGACGAAAGATAAAATGAAGATAACATTCGATGATGTTGCCGGGATAGAAGAGGCGAAAGAAGAATTAAAAGAGATCATAGAATTCCTGAAAGACCCGCGCAAATTTCAGAAGCTGGGCGGAAAAATGCCTAAGGGAGTGCTTCTTATGGGGCCTCCGGGTACGGGTAAAACCCTTTTGGCCAAAGCCGTGGCCGGGGAAGCGGGTGTTCCTTTTTTCAGTATATCGGGCTCGGATTTTGTGGAGATGTTCGTGGGAGTGGGAGCTTCGCGCGTAAGAGACCTTTTTGATCAAGCCCAAAAATCCGTCAAGGCGAGCCAAAAGGGATGCATAATATTTATGGATGAAATAGACGCAGTAGGCAGACAGAGATTTTCAGGGATAGGCGGAGGGCATGACGAAAGGGAACAGACCCTTAACGCGCTTTTATCCGAGATGGACGGATTTGATACTGCCACGGGCGTTATATTAATAGCGGCTACTAACCGTCCGGATGTCCTGGACCCCGCTCTTTTAAGGCCGGGACGTTTTGACAGACAAGTGGTCGTAGATAGACCCGATAAAGACGGCAGGATCGCGATCTTAAAAGTACATGCGCGTAAAGTTAAAATGGATAAAGACATAGATTTTGGAAAGATAGCCAAGCAGACAACATATTTTTCGGGAGCGGATCTTGCTAATCTGATAAATGAAGGAGCGCTTCTGGGCGCCAGGAGGAACAAGGCGTCGGTCGGCATGGCGGAACTGCAGGAAGCTATGGAAAGGGTGATCGCCGGTCCGGAACGTAAATCCAGAAAGATAAATGAAGAGGAAAAAAAGATCACGGCATATCATGAATCAGGACATGCTCTCATATCTTACCTGATAGAAGATACGGATCCTCTGCATAAAGTAACGATAGTATCAAGAGGTATGGCATTAGGGTATACGATACATCTTCCTCAAAGCGATACTCACATAGTCCGCAAAAAACAGCTTCTAGGAAAGATAACCGTTATGCTGGCAGGGCGGGCCAGTGAAGAGATAAAATTCAACGAAATATCCAGCGGAGCTCATGACGATATAAAAAAAGCTACGGAGATCGCCCGGAACATGGTAACGCAGTACGGTATGAGCGAGAGATTAGGCCATCTTACTTTCGGGAAAAGACATGAACAGATATTCCTGGGCAGGGATATATCCGAAGAAAGAAATTACAGCGAAGATACAGCTAAGATCATTGATGAAGAGGTCAAAAACATAATTGACGGCTGTTATGAAATAGCCAGGTCCAAAATGAGCGAGAATAAAGATAAACTGGATATCTTGGCTGAAAAACTTATAGAAAAAGAAACGCTGGAAGAAAATGAAGTGCGTGAGATATTGGGACTTAAGTAGTAAACAGTTTAAAAGTTAAAAGGTTTAAAGGTCAAAGGTCTAAAAGTCTAAAGTCTATGGATGAGTGGGATAGAAAAGGTTACAGATAGAACATTGAAGAAACGAATAGGAGATATTATACCGGCGGGGGCGGGACGTGTCCTGATAATGGGGGTGCTTAATGTCACTCCGGATTCTTTCAGTGACGGCGGGAAGTATCTTGATCCTTCAAAAGCCAGGGACAGAGCTCTTGAGATGATATCCGAAGGCGCGGATATTATAGACATCGGAGGAGAGTCTTCCAGGCCGGGATCGGGCCGCATATCCGCTGAAGAGGAAGAAAGAAGAGTTATTCCGGTCGTAAAAGCTTTACGTGATCTAAAAGTGCCTTTATCCGTTGACACATATAAAAGTATTATCGCGCGTAAAGCAATAGAAGAAGGCGCGGATATAATAAACGATATTACCGCTTTATCCGGTGATAAAGAGATGCTCGGGATTGCCGCGAGCTATAAGATCGGGGTAATACTGATGCATATGCAAGGCACACCCGGACAGATGCAAAAAAGCCCGGAATACAAAGACGTTATAGGCGAAGTAAAAACGTATCTTTCAGAAGCGATAAAAAAAGCGGAATCCGCCGGTATCCTTCCCGAAAATATAGTAATAGATCCGGGTATAGGTTTCGGAAAGACAGTGCGGCATAACCTTGATATACTAAAGAACCTGGATCGTTTTAAGGATCTGGGTAAAACAATACTGGTAGGCGTAAGCAGAAAATCGTTCTTAGGGGCCGTTACCGACAGGGCGGTAGATGAGAGGGTGTTCGGAACAATAGCGGCATCCGTATTTGCCATAACAAAAGGTGCTGGTATACTTAGAGTACATGATATTCCTGAGATGAAAGACGCTGTTTTAGTAACGAATGCTATAATGAAAGGCCACGGATAGATTATGGAATTCTTTTTAGGGTATTGGGAAATATTTCTTGAGATCGCCATTCTTTGGACGGTATATTACATGTTATACCTTCTTCTCAGGGATACCGCCGCGGAACAGGTGCTTAAGGGCATAATCATCATTTCCTCCGTCATAATGCTCACGGGCGGGATGAACTTGGTCATAATAAACTGGCTGCTTACGAGACTTCTGGCCATATCGGTCATAGCGTTTTTGATAATTTTCCAGCCGGAAATACGCAGAGGCCTGGCTAGGGTAGGCCGGTTCGGTATATTTTCGGGAGAAAAAGAAACATTAGGCGAGATCGCTAAAGCGGCTACGATATTGTCAAAGAGACGGGTAGGAGCTTTGATCGCCGCTGAAAGAGAAATAGGGCTTCGCAAATATGTTGAAAGCGGGGTCAGCATAGACAGCGCGGTGACAAGCGAACTAATAAACACCATATTTTCACCGAGTACACCGCTTCATGACGGAGGCATTATAGTCTCGGAACAGCGTATAGAAGCCGCGGCATGTCTCTTTCCTCTCACTCAGAACCCGGATGCCCCTAAGACCATGGGTACCAGGCACAGAGCGGCCTTGGGACTTAGCGAGGAGACCGACGCGGTCATCATTGTCGTAAGCGAAGAGACCGGAAATATTTCTATGGCTATAGGCGGCAAGATGACGGAAGATATAGATCCTAAACATCTGGGGACAGTTTTGGAAAAAGCCTATGTACCGAAGATCAGAAAAAGACCTTTTTTAGCGGTACTTAAAAGGTTTATGGCAAAAAAAAGAGGCGGCGCATAACTGATGGGATGGAATAACATTATTTTTAATAATTTTTTGGCTAAGATCATATCACTTGTTTTAGCCGTAGCTACGTGGTTTTATGTTTTTGATGTGGTGAATAGAGATTCTTTTATACAAAAAAAAGAGACCGTGGAAGAAGTATTTTCAAGGTACAAGTTCGTAATGAAAGAAGTACCGGTAAAACCGGTATTTGAGGGAAGATCTCCGGAAGGGTATAAGACCATTTTCGAAAAAGTTAAGATCGAACCGGCTATAATATCGGTTTTCGGCCCGGAAGAAATTGTGGAAGATCTTGACGGCCTGGAGACGGAGACGATCAATCTAGGCGAATATACCCGCAGTATCAAGTTAAGTTTGGGGCTTCAGTCCGATATCAAATTTCTCAGTATAAACGATAAAGTTGTAGACGTTTACCTTCCCATTGAACCCGAAAAGGCGGCTACCCCAAAACCGCAGGAATAATCAAAAAATGTAAGGATGATATAGATGAAACTGGGTGTTAATATTGATCATGTAGCTACCGTGAGAGAAGCCCGCAAGACTTTTGAACCGGATCCTGTAAGAGCGGCGGAAGAAAGCGAAAAAGCGGGATGCGATTCGATAGTATGTCATCTGCGTAAAGACCGCAGACATATAAGCGATAAAGATCTTGATGCCTTAAGAGAAAGGGTAAAGACCCGGCTTAACCTTGAAATGTCGGTTGATCCCGAAATAACCGAGATCGCCTGCCGGGTAAAACCTGATCAAGCTACTATAGTTCCGGAGAAACGCATGGAGATAACAACGGAAGGCGGGCTTGATGTCAGGGATAACTTTAAAAAAGTAAAAGACGTGGTAGACAGATTGATAGCGCGAAACATAGAGGTAAGTTTGTTCATCGATCCCGATAAAGAGCAGGTGATAGCTTCGAAAGAAACGGGCGCGGGTATAATAGAATTTCATACGGGAAAATACGCCGAAGCGTTCACCAGCGGCGCGGGTCACGTAAAAGAACTGGAAACGATAAAAGAGATGACGGCTTATGCCTCGGAAAACGGCCTTGTAGCATGCGCCGGGCACGGACTTACATATCAAAATGTAGGGCTCATAGCCGGGATAGAAGGAATAGAAGAACTTAATATCGGGCATTCGATAATATCAAAAGCGGTATTTGTGGGCATATATGAAGCGGTCAGAAAGATGCTGGAACTTATAAAATGAATATTTCAGGGATAGGAATAGACGCGGTCAGTATAGAGCGGTTCAGAAAAGCCGTTGAAAAACACGGCGAAAATTTTCTGAAGAAGATATTTACGGACAAAGAAAAAGTATACGC
>JBDRBI010000034.1:0-42138 GCA_043822885.1 Candidatus Omnitrophota bacterium | reverse complement strand
AAAACAACATTTGCGCATAAAAGCATTTTACGGAACATCCGAAAATGCTGTAAAAACTCAAATTTGGATAGCGATTTCAACATATGTACTGATCGCAATAATTAAAAAACAACTAAAAATAGAGCATAGTCTCTACACAATATTACAGATTTTAAGTATTACTATTTTCGAGAAAACCCCCATTCTACGGGCACTTGCACAGTTTGATAGCAAAAACGAAATGGGCGATTCTCATAACCAGCTATTATTGTTCGACTTATAACCGGACACTAGTGATGGTCAATGGTCTATAGTCACTTAATCTTTCTACCCTAAATCCTTAGTCCTATTTCCCCAAAAGTTGCATTTTTCCTCTCGCATATTCGGCTTCTTGCCCCTCGCCCTCGGCCAGTTTCTGATATAAAAGAAGGGCCCTTTCTATATCCCCGTGTTTTTCTAAAAGTTCCGCGCATTTTAAACGCGCGCGTTTCACCCAAAACCCGCCTTGAGGGTACCTGTACTCGGTATTTAAGTACTCACCCACAGCTTCTTCTTCTCTGCCCATCTTTTCGTAACATTCCGCTATATCAAATTGTATCTGCGCATTGACCTCGGAATTTTCTCCCGTCAGAGCTATCTTGAGATATTCCGCGGCCAAAGTATAATTTTCCTGTATTTTCAATATCGTGCCTATACGATTATTCGCTATATTGGTTATCGCGCTTTCGGGATATTTTTTTATAAGCTTCTCATACTGCATTATGGCTTTAGCATAATCTCCCTTTCTCTTATAAACATCACCCATTGCCAGTATTGTCTGAGGGGTCCATTTACTCAAAGGTTGTTCGCTAATGATCTTTTCAAATTGGGCAATGCTTTCTTTCTGCATATTATTGTCATGATAAGCCCATCCCAGCCAATATGAGGCGTCAAGCGCGACTTTGGTGCTCGGGAAATTCTCGATTATGTCGGAAAAATACTTTATGGCTCCGGTAAAATCACCTTTCCCATAATAATATTCGCCGAACCATAATTTTATCCCGGGCACAAATCTGTCGTTACCTTCTTCCTTTAAAATTTTATCGAAAGTATCAAGCGCCTCTTTTTCTTTGCCCATCTTGTAATAAGTCCATCCTATATGATATTTGGCTCTCGACAGCATATCCTTGTCTTTGGCTCTGCTTGAAATATCCGAATATATTTTCAAAGCCTCTTTATTATCTCCTCTGTTATAAAGAGCGTGCGCTTTGTTCATTAACGCTTCGTCCCTCAATCTGCTTTCCGGCACTTCTTCGATAAGTCTGTCCATCTGATTGATAGCGCTCTGATAATCTCCTTTCTCGGAATACAGAAGCCCCAATTGATACAAAGATTTGTCCAAAAATGTGGTTTTAGGGAAGTTCACCACTAATGACTGAAACGCGAGTATAGCCGAATCTGTATGCCCTTTCTTTTTCAGTATAGACCCTACTTCATACTGGGCGTAATCTGCCAAGATACTATCCGGGAACTCTCTAAGAACACGATCATACACATCAATTGCCTTTTTATCCTCTCCCTCTCTGTACAAGATCTCCGCTATACTGCACAGCGCATTGGACACCATGTCTCTGTTATCCGAGGTCTCGACCGTGAGGCCGTACTCTTTTAAAGCATTCCCATCTTCACCGATGCTTTGATATGCCCATCCCATGTCATAATGCATACGCGATGAAAACTCCCCGTTAGGGAACTTTTCTAACGCCCTCGTATAAGTATCGATAACGCCCTGCATATCTCCTTTCTTGTAGAGAGCCTCTCCTTTCCAGTAATATGCGTCATCTGTCCATTCATTTTCCGGGAGAACGTCAATGATCTTCGCGTATTCCTCCAAAGCTTCCGTCATTTCTCCTTTATCAAAATATATCTTTGCCCTTTCCATCAGCGCCGCGCTTTTCACTTTTGAAACCGTCGAATCCTCATAGGCTTTCTGGAACCATTCACCGGCCTTATCTTTTTCCTTTTTTTCCAGATATATTGCTGCCAGTTTATATTCCGCCGCGGCTTTTGAATCTTTATCGGTATTTCCCGTGACGGATGAAGTAAGGTAAGATATAGCGTTCGTATGGTCCTTTATTTTGAAATACGAGTCTCCCAGCATGTAATAAACGTCGAATATCCTTTCGCTTACGGGATATTTATTGATGAAATCTTTAATTTCTACGATAGCTTCTTTATATTTTCCTTCCTTATACCGCATTTCCGCTATTCTATACTTCGCTTTTATCGCGAGTTCGTGCGTGGGATAGAGCTCTACGACATCTTGAAAGACCTCGAATGCCGTGTTTTTTTCCCCTAGTTCTTCATAGCACCATGCCTGAGAATATTTCGAATACGGAACGTATTCATTCGAAGGATACTCGCTTATGACCTTTTGATAACAAGTAAGAGCTTGTTCGTAATCTCCTTCTTTAAAATACGTCTCTGCGATCCAGTATAAAGCGCGCGCGGCAAAATCCGTACCGCCGAACCTGTCGATTATCAGATTGAACTCTGTAACGGCCTTTAGAGGTTCTTTCTTTTCATAAAACACTTTTCCCAGCAATAAATGCGCCTCGGCTTCGCTCTTTTGCTCCACATCCAAGAGAAGAAGAGAATTTATTTTTTTCTCGGCCAGATCATAAAAACCGTCTTTTACGGCTTTTTCGGCAAAGTCAAGCTCTGCTCTGACCATAGCGTCATCGCCAGAGGAGACCGGGCTCATCATAAAAACAAGTATCAGTGTAAACAATGTTCTTCTCATATATCTTTGGTCTTGAGATATGCTCCTGTATAGGACATCTTATTTTCGGCTACCTGTTCGGGCGTCCCACACGCAACAAGCTCTCCTCCTCCTTCACCTCCTTCGGGTCCAAGATCCGTTATGTGATCGGCGGACTTAATAACGTCCAAATTATGTTCTATGACCAAAACGGTATTTCCTGATGAAACTAACCTATGTAAGACCTCCAGTAATTTACTTATATCCGCAAAGTGAAGACCGGTCGTTGGCTCATCTAAAATATAAAGAGTCCTGCCTGTAGCCTTCTTTGACAGTTCGGTCGCGATCTTCACCCTTTGCGCCTCTCCTCCCGATAATGTTGTAGCCGCCTGCCCCAGCCGAATATAACCTAACCCAACATCATAAAGAGTTTGCAGTTTGCCGTTTACAGCCGGTATATGTTCGAATATTTTAAGCGCGTCTCCCACGCTCATCTCAAGAACTTCATGTATGCTGTAACCTTTATATTTTACTTCGAGCGTTTGTTCATTAAATCTTCTGCCGTTACATGTCCGGCAGGTAACATATACATCCGGCAGGAAATGCATCTCTATCCGTTTCACTCCGCCTCCCTGGCAGGATTCGCATCTCCCGCCCTTTACATTAAAACTAAATCTGCCGGGCTGATATCCCCGCATACGCGCTTCCGGCAAAGCGCTAAAAAGCCTGCGAATAACATCAAAAGCTCCCGTGTACGTAGCGGGATTGGATCTTGGTGTCCTCCCGATAGGATCCTGATCGATAACAATGATCTTATCTATATGCTCCACCCCTTTTATCTTTTTATGTTTACCCGGACGGTCCTTCGCGCCATAAAGTTTTCCGGCGACCCCTCGATACAGGATCTCATCAACCAACGTGCTTTTCCCCGAACCTGATACTCCCGTAACACAGTTAAACAGTCCAAGAGGTATTTTTACGTCTATTTTTTTTAAATTGTGCTCTTCGGCCCCGATGATCTCAATACATTTATCATGATCATATTTCCGCCTCGTTTTAGGTGTTTCAATTTTAAGATCCCCTCTCAGATATCGCCCGGTAAGAGATTCCTTGCTATCTAAGATCGTTTTCAGATCTCCTTCCGCGATCACTTTGCCTCCATATTCACCGGCTCCGGGACCCAGATCTATGATGTGATCGGCCATTCTTATAGTCGCCTCGTCATGCTCGACCACTATAAGAGTGTTTCCAAGATCTTTAAGGACATTCAATGTATCGAGCAGTTTTTTGTTATCTTTCTGATGTAATCCTATACTCGGTTCGTCCAGAACGTAAAGGACCCCGCAAAGCGCGGATCCGATCTGTGTGGCCAGCCTTATCCTTTGATCCTCACCTCCCGAAAGAGTATTACTTTTTCGATCCAAAGTAAGATAGCCTAAACCCACATTTATCATAAAGTCAATTCTCGCTTTTATCTCCTTCAGGGCATCTTCCGCTATCTTTTTTCTCATACTGTCAAATTTGACGGAAGAAAAGTATTTTTTGGCCTCTATTATAGATAATTTACATGCCTCTGATATATTTTTTTTACCGATAAAAACATTCCTGGATTCTTCTTTCAATCGTTCTCCGTTACATTCGGGACAGGGCTGTACGGACATAAAAGACCCTATCATCTCTTTCATGAAATCACTCTCCGTATCCCTGAACCGTCTTTCAAGATTGGGAATAACTCCTTCGAACGCTGAATCGCCATCCCCAAAAAGAACCATCTTCTTTTGTCCAAGTGACAGTTTACAAAAGGGGATATCCGGATCAAAACCATGATATCTGGCAAGCCGTCTGAGGCGTCTTCGAAAATGAAGAACTATCCCTTTCCCTCCTCTTTTCCATGGAACAACCGCTTTCAAAAGGGGTTCTGTTTTGTCGGGCACTACCAGATCCATGTCTATTTCCATTTTATTGCCAAGACCGTTACATCCCGGACACGCTCCGTAAGGACTATTGAAAGAGAAATTCCTCGGAGCGAGTTTTTCGAAACTTATGCCGCATTTCATGCACGCATTATGCTCACTGAATAAAACATCTTTTCTCTTCGCGTCCTGGAAAGAGACTTTAATAATACCGTTGCCCGCCCTGAGAGCCGTTTCAACGGAATCCGCGAGTCTTTTTTTTATGCCGTCTTTTATCTTTATCCGGTCGACGACCGCTTCTATGGTATGTTTTGTTTTTTTATTGAGCGCGGGAATGTTATCCGCTATCTCCTCTATCTTCCCGTCCAGCCGTAACCGCACAAACCCTTCGCTGCGCGCGTTTTTCATTATGTCGAGATGCTCGCCTTTTCTTCCGCTGATCAAAGGCGCCAAAATAAATATGGTTTCTTCTTTGGGCAAAGAAAAGATGCTGTCCACTATTTGCTGTGAACTTTGTCCCGTTATCCTCTTTCCGCATTTGGGACAATGCTGCAGCCCGACTCGCGCGAACAACACCCTAAGATAGTCATAAATTTCTGTTTGCGTTCCTACGGTCGAGCGGGGATTTCTTCCCCCCGTACGCTGTTCTATGCTTATGGTAGGAGACAACCCTTCTATCTGGTCTACACGAGGCTTCTGAAGCTGTTCTATGAACTGTCTCGCATAGCTTGACAATGACTCAACATAACGTCGTTGCCCCTCTGCGTATATGGTATCAAAGGCCAAAGATGATTTACCCGATCCGGAAAGGCCCGTTACCACACATAAAGCATTCCTAGGAATAGTAACATTTATCCCCTTAAGATTATGCTCTCTCGCCCCCCTGATAATAATATGGTCCATGCTCACGAGTGTAATTGTAACATATCACTCTTGTTAGGACAAGATGATAGCAATCAGCCGTCAAAGGAGCAAAAGTTAAAGTCTAAGGGCAAAAGACAATGCCTTCCTTCACAGCGACATTTTTTAACGCTTATTTTCTAACTTTTTAGGGGTGTTAAATGAACTCGCCCTATACCAGGAGAGGCACAGGGCTCAGACAGCATTTAACACTTATCCCTAAAAAGTTATAAAATAAGCTAAAATGCCGCAATTGTTCATTCAGGCCTTGCCTTTCGCTCTTTGCATAGCAACGAAAAGCACAGTCGTGATCCTTTCTAAATAAAACCAAGCAGGAATAGACGCGCTCAGCGTGGACGGTACCTGTTGGAGTGAATTGCGATTTTAGGCAAAGCAGCTTGGATATTGAGGGAACCCAAAAGGCCTGAATAAGGTCTTTTGGGCGCGAGGACTGTTTGAGTCCGCCTCAGGGCGGACGAGTTCCGCAAGCGCCTCAATATCCGAGACCTTTGCCGTCAAGAAATCGCTCTGAACGGAAATAGGTGCCGCCCACGCTGACCCTGTGCCTTGCCTCTCATCTGTATCATGGAGTTTGTCGGGTTTATGGGATTTATTGAGTTTGAAATAATCAGGAAAGTTTCGGTGTCTTTTTTTTGGATCAACTGATTAAAGGATATCCTGACCTACGCCATGCGGGCTATGGCTCTTGCTTGGGCATCGTATATTTTTCCAAGTTCATCAATTTCCACGCTTATATCGGGTATAGGAGCGAGCAAAATAAATCTTTGTTCGGCATTGGCATGAATAATGTCTATATAAGGATTTTTCGTAGATAGATCCTCATCAAATGCGACCCTTATGGAGAACCTTATCAGATCAAGGAGTTTTATATAACCGTACCCTTTAGAATGTTCCTGCATTACGATCTCTACAAAGAACGCGCCTTCTTCTTTATCCTCATCTATTTTAAAATCCTCAAACTTTTTTGATCTTAAAATATCAACACCTCCGAGAATAATAACATCTGACAAATTTACATTTTCTTTCTCTATAACCTCATTCAATACTCCGGCTAGTTCCGTTCCGTTTTCCCTTACAAAAATTATATTCTCAAATCCCCTTTTGGACGATATGCGCTGCAGTTCGGGCAAGAGTTCCTGCATGCACTCTTTCTGGACGAGAGGGATCCAGCTTTCATCTACCGCTATAACTATCTTTTGCCCCCCAAGGAAAGCGTTCAGGGCTTTTTCTTCTATGATTTCAATAAATCCTCCGGCATTTAACGCGTCTCTTTTTTGAAAAATTATCTCTTTTATCTCTTTCTTACATTTTTCTATTGCCTCTTCTATTTCCGGGAAAAATGCTAATGTGCCTTCGGATATAGTTCCGGTTTTTTTTAGATCTCTTTTTAATAAGCCGAAAATCCCTACTGATTTATTAACTACATTATCCACTACAATGGACCTGATCTCGGGGATCGCACAACCATAGCATATTTTCTCCACTGATCGAGCATTTGTTAACATTTCATTTCCGTATTTCATGGGATCTTTCTTCACTAGTTCAACAAGCTTTTTTAACTCAACCAGGTATCCTGTTATTTCTTTAAGATACCTCTCCATTGTCGGTATTAGCTCCTCGGAATTAACGGGAGATGATACCTCAAGCAGATCCTTTACATTCATGCTTTTTGCAGCAATTCGGTCTTTGCTCTTGGGGTCGGTCACTTCACATATTATTTTATCGTTACCGGTTTTTATCCTACCGATGACCGTGTGCTTGATCCCTCTTGTACTCCAATTAGAAGTATCATCAGGATCAACACCCCTATGATAAAATCTTAAGACATAAGCTTTTTCTGCATCTTTTTTATTATACGGTAAGAATAAAACACCCCTATCGCTTTTATTCATTATATCTACCCGAAAAACATCAAGATCTATCCCGGGTACTTGATTCACCACAACTTGCTTTATGGCATTTATTTCAGAGCTTTGGAAATTCGGCCAGGATAATATCTTGTCCATTGTTTCTACCAGAGTCCTGAAATAAACAATATCCCGAAAACTATCTTCTATCCCATCATCTAAAATAGAACTTATTCCTGAAGCGGGTAACAATGTATTCTGGTAATTATATATTTCTGAAATATCGGCTAGAGAAATGGTATTGGATAGTAGTAAGGCTACTATTAGGATGGCTACAATCTTACTGATAGTTATAAAAGCTTTACCGATCATAGCGGCTCCACAGTTATACACACAATGTAAATAATCATAATTTTAGTGCTCCAATATTACGCGTTATTATACCAACGAAAAGGTAGTTGTGCAACCTTTTTTGCCTGAATGTTCTGCCTGATGATAGCAATCATCCGTCAAAGGAGCTAAAAGTCTGAAAGTCAAAAGCCACCCGCAAGGACAGACGGCACCCGTTTCCGTTCAGAGCGATTTTTTGACGGCAAAGGTCTCGGATATTGAGGCGCTTGGTCGATTTCAGGAGAAATCGACACTTCCTCGGACCTTTCGTCCTCGGTCGCGGAACTCGCGTCCAAAAGGCCTTACTCCGGCCTTTTGGGTCCCCTCAATATCCAAGCTGCTTTGCCTAAAATCGCAATTCACTCCAACAGGTACCGTCTGCCCTTGGAAACTTATCTTTTTTCGTGCAAAAGATGAGAGGCAAGGCCTGAAAGAACAATTGTGGCATTTTAGCTTATTTTATAACTTTTCAGGGATAAGTGTTAAATGCTGTATGAGCCCTGTACCGCTCCTGGTACAGGGCGAGTTCATTTAACACCCCTAAAAAGTTAGAAAATAAGCGTTAAAAAATGACACTTGTGAAGGAAGGCCTTGCCTCTCATCTTTATTTTAATTTGATTTTTCGTTAAAAGTATAATAGAATGTTCATTGTTAATCAAATACAAATTTCCGCTATAAGGAGACAATATGAGGATAGGTAAAAGGTTACGTGAACTCAGGAAAGAAAAAGATATCACGCTTGAAGAACTCTCCGAAAGAAGTGGTGTTGCTTTGGCCACATTGAGCCGCATGGAAAACAATAAGATGCCCGGAACTATCGAGTCTCACATTAATATCTGTAAAGTGCTCGGGGTCTCTATAACGGAATTATACAGAGAATTAGAGGACGAAAGTAAGACCGTTGAACCTGTCTTAAAAAAGAACCGAGCGGAACATTTTATTCACGGGAACAAGACCGTTTATGAGCTTCTGGTGACAAAAACTCTTGATAAAAAGATCCTTCCTCTGATAATGAAGATCTCTCCGGGAGGAGAAACCCAGGAAGAACATAACCCTACGGGTGTGGAGAAATTTATTTATGTAATGCAGGGATCTTTTGAAGCTTCTATCGGCAAGACCAAATACTTTCTCAAAAAAGGTGACAGTCTTTATTTCGACGCTTCCCTGCCTCACTCTTTCAAAAATAAAAGTAAAGGACAAGCCGAAGCTATCTGTGTAATGTCTCCGTCGTTCATATAAAAGATATTCTTCAGCTGTTAGTTCGAAGGCTGCCCTTTCTGTGTTTCAGGAGAAACGCGCTTACCACTATAGGATCGAACTGCGTCCCCGAATTGTCTTTTATTATCTGCACGGCTACCTCGTCCATCTTTCTTTGACGATACGGCCTGTCGCTGGTAATAGCGTCAAATGTATCGGCAACGGCTATAATTCGCGCGATGAAAGGTATGTCTTCTCCTCTCATTTGATCGGGATACCCGTTTCCGTCATATCTCTCGTGATGAGCCCGTACTTCACTGGCAATATCGCCTAGTTCCCGTATCGGGTATAGAATAGCGGCTCCCGTCGTGGAATGCTCTTTCACCTTTTCATATTCTTTCGCCGTAAGAGATCCTTTTTTATTGAGGATACTGTCCGGAACGCCGATCTTTCCGACATCATGCAATAAAGCGGCTACATGCAGTGTTTCTCTGAAATTCTTATACGCTTTTGCCTCCGGCATATCTTCCAGTTCTTCCGCAATGCAAAGCGCGTATTGAGTGACCCGTTCAGTATGCCCGTGCGTGTAAGGGTCTCTTGCGTCTATAGCGGCCGCCAAAGATATGGACGTATGGATAAATATACTGTGTTCCCTCTCATACAGGCGATGTACTTCAAATATTTTATCCTGAAGATCCTGTATAAGCTGAGCGTTGGATAGCGCCATCGCCACGTCATTGGCAAGCGTTTTAAAAAAACTTATTTCTTGTTTTGAAAATTTTATATTTGAAAGTTTCTTACCAAGAATAAATATCCCCATCAGGTCCTTTTTGTAATATATCGGTATGCACGTATTTGCTTTCAAAAGTTCCATCTGTTTTACCGTGAGACTTATCGTCTCTCTAAGGACCGGATCCTTTTTTACGTCTTCATTTCTATTCAATATATCCAAAAGTTCTTTGTATCCCACAGAACCGGAATCCGACACTTTAAAATTGTGCCGTTCATTAAAAAGCTTGATAAGAGGATTCTCAAACGTGAGCTTTATAAAACCTATGGGTATTTTTACTCCTTCGGCGCCTTTACTGTCAGTAAGCGTATAGCAATTCCGGACTTTATCATACATGAGCATGGCCGTATGTGTGACCTTTACCTGTTCGTCTATAAGGCGCACTATCATGCGGATCAAGTGCTCCGGCTTTTTGAACCGTATCATCGTCCTTGAGGCGCTTTCCAAAAAAAACTGATAATCCAGTTCAGGTTCTTGGCGCTTGAGAAGACTTTCTCTGTCCAGTGGAAGCAGGGACCCGTCACAGTTCTTGATCTTTTCAACTGTCCAGTCCTGCAGTTTGTGCCAGTTTTCTTCGTACGACATATACTTTTATCCTTCCATTTTGATCTGCTCGGCAACGATAAACACCGTTCTTTCGAGCTGCTCCAGCATCAAGGGCTTGGTTATATATTCTATCGCACCCGCCAGCTTCGCTTCCTTGGCTTTTTCTTCGTCCTCTATAGCTGTGACCATTATGACCTTGATCCCTTTTCCTTTGAGCTTCTTAAGGGTCTCGAACCCGTTCATTGTGGGCATTTTCATGTCTAAGAGTATAATATCGGGCTTCTCTCTTTCGATTATTTCAAGCGCCTCTTTTCCATTATAAGCCATTAACACATCAAAATCGCGTTCTTTGAAAAAATTTTTTACAAAATCACAGATGTCTCTTTCATCGTCGACGACCAAAAGTTTCAGCATCTCTCCCTGCCTTTCCTTACAGTGACTTTATTTTTTGCCTGTTTAATTGCTTCAACCCGAACTCACTTGTCGGAAAATCTTAACGTAAAGACCGTACCTTCTCCTATATTACTTTTAACCTGCATTGTATCTTTGTTCTTTTCCATGATCTGCTTCGCTATGAAAAGCCCCAATCCCGCTCCGTTTGCCGCCTTTTTCGTAGTAAAGAAAGGATCAAATATTTTTTCCGCGTCTTTTTCATTTATACCGGGACCATTATCTTTTACCTCGACAGACACTCCATCATCTGTTTTTTTTGCCTGTATTTCTACCTTGCCTTTATCCCCCGCGGCTTCCGCGGCATTTTGTATAACATTGCAAAGCACTTCGCGTATCTGACACCCGTCCGCCGACACATGCAATGTATCATCTTTGATCTCAAGCCTGATCTCTCTCTCTTTAAAATCTTCTTCCTCTCTGACACGGGAGATGATCTCTTCCATTTCTTTTTTTATTTCGATATCTTCAGTCTTTTCACTTTTAAGACATCTGGCAAAAGACGCAAGTCTTCTGGTTATCACGGTTACTCTATCTGTCTCGCGTATAACTTTATTCATTATGTCCGCAGCTTTTTCAAGCAACTCTTTCTCGGTCTTACTTTCATACACACCATCCTCGAGATTAAGCAAAAACATCTCGCATTGCCCTCTAGCGATACCAAGAGGATTACATATATCGTGATTCACTCCTATCGCAAGCGCGCTTATTATATCTATCTTATCTTTCTGAAAATCTTTTACTTCATCTTTAAACATAAACACCACTCCGTTTTATCCGCACATATGCCCATTTTCCTGTTTTTCGATCCACCTCTCGATCGTATCTTTCTTGAAACGCCATTTTGAACCTACTTTGAAAGCCGGTATTTTCCCTTCTTGGGCGTGCTTGTATATCGTTACCACTTTCATCTTTAAATAATCAGCTACTTCTTCTACTGTCATTACCCCGCTAGCCATTTCAACTCCCGTTGTTATAGATCGGTATACTTAATCTCTTTTCTCTTCTCTCAGCATGGAATAAAATGGACTCATATGTTCAATAACGTTCCTAAACATTTCCAATAGATATAAAACCATTCAAAAACCTCCGCATTCTTTGTTGTTTCTTGTTACAAAATGCTGTCTTTTGATATTTATCTATGTATCTTTGTGAAATACGCCCGTTAGGAAGAGTATAATGAAATATTTATCTAAGTCAAATTTACAGATATAGGTACGCTTTTGTTAGGGGAACAGAAGATAGATGCGAGAAGATAGTCACCAGTCACCAGTCACCAGTTGATAGGGCCTAGGAAATTGAAGTGAATGCTAGAGGATAGAAATGAGTCACCAGTCACCAGGTCACCTAGTCACCAGTAAAAGAAGGTAGAAGATAGAGGGTAGAAAATAGAAAATGTAGGGGCGGTTCGCGAACCGCCCTTTAAGAGTCACCCCCCGGCTGCCTTCTTTTGGGACATATGGCTGGGGCAGGCAGTCATCATTCGCTTTGCTCATTAGAGTCATCGTTCGCTTCGCTCTCTAGAGTCAATATTTTGCCACTGACCCTTTGACTCGACTCCCGCATCGGTCCAACCTGACTCTATGACTCTCTTGTCCCGCCTGTCCCGAGCGAAGTCGAGGGGAGCGAAGCCGAGGGATTGACTCTCTGACTCTTATTCCTCGCATCAGTCAATCTACTGGTGACTTGGTGACTAGGTGACCTGCCTGTCCCGAGCGAAGTCGAGGGGGTGACTTTTCCTACCCTTTTTTTCTCGCTTCTATCTTCTACAATACCCTAAGCGAGATAAGAACTTGCAGCGCGAGGTTAGTGTATATGCCTGCCGCCAGATCATCCAGCATTACCGCCCAGCCTCCGGAGAGGCGTTCCAATCTTTTGAGAGGAAATATTTTTGATATGTCAATAAAGCGGTATATCGCAAAACCTGTTATCAGGATCATCGGTCTGATCGGAACAAAAAGAAACGCTATAAGAATACAGGCAAATTCGTCTATAACTATGAAGGACGGATCTTTTTCCCCTGCTTCTTTTTCTATTCTTTTTGATACTATTACCCCGCTCGCGAATAAAGCAAGAAAGACCAAAATGTATAAAGCTGTATATTTATGCAATAGCAAACATAGTCCGAGTCCCGCTAAGCTCCCCATAGTTCCGGGAGCGACCGGAGAATACCCGATACCGAAAACTGTAGCGATCAGTCTGTAAATTTTATTGCGCATAGTATTGTCTCTTAAAGCACTGTCGAGAAGTTAGAAGATAGAAGGTAGAAGGTAGATACTTTTATCACACCTTCGCTCTCGCCTCTACCTTCATTTTTTTATCCAACTGGTGACCAGGTGACTTTTTCTACCTTCTATCCTCTACCTTCTATCAACCGGTGACTAGGTGACCTAGCTATCGGCCTCCCCCATTCAATAGATACTTTTTATTTCCAACTAGATACGATACTCCGCTTATTATGGTCAAAAGAGTCGTTATGATCATCATGATAAAAATAAGCTGTCTGTACCAATACTCAAAAGAAGCGTTCCAAAAACCGAAGGTCTTTACCCCTGCTTCTCTTATTACGATAAAAACAAGGATAACGAGTATAGAAAGCATCTGAGACACGGTCTTATGTTTCCCTCCCATTCCCGCGGAAAGAACATCGTTATTTTTAAGGGCCACGATACGTATCGCGGTTATCACGAGCTCCCTTAGAAGTATGATGACCACCATCCATGCCGGGATCAATTTCATCTCGACAAATGCTAAGAACGCGGCTATCGTAAGGATCTTGTCCGCCACAGGATCCATTATTTTCCCGAAATCCGATGTGATATTGTATTTTTTTGCTATGAACCCGTCCAGATAATCACTAAAAGCGGCAACAATAAATATCACCAGCGCGGTAAATTTAGCCGCGATACCCGGAAAAAATAAAAATACCATAAAAATAAATGTCAAAAGTATTCTTACTACCGTTATCTTATTCGGCAAGTTCATATTATTTCTCCTACAAGATCATATTCCATCGCGCCCGTTATCCTGACCTGAACAAAAGACCCCACCTTAAGATCTTTTCCTTTTACAAAAACCGATCCGTCCACTTCAGGAGCGTCCATCTGAGATCTCCCTATGAACCGATCCTCTTCTTCCTCCGACTTTTCATCTATCAAGACCTTTACCGTCTTACCGATCATATTGAAATTATTTTCCGACGATATCTCCTGCTGGAGCCGCATAACCCTATCAAATCTTTTTTCTTTTATTTCTACCGGGACCTGTCCTTCAAAATCATATGCGGGAGTTCCTTCTTCTCTGGAGTATATAAAAGCTCCTAAACGGTCAAATCTTGTCTCCTTAAGAAAATCCATTAATTCATCAAATTCCTCTTCTGTCTCCCCGGGAAACCCCACAATAATGGAAGTACGAAGTGTAATATCTTTTATTTCTGAGCGCAATTTTTTTATCAGGGCTTTTATCTCATCTTTTGACACTTTCCTGTTCATTTTGTTCAATATCCTGTTATTGATATGCTGTATAGGAAGATCTATGTATTTGCAGATATTTTCTGTGTGGGCTATCTTTTCTATCAATTCATCCGTGAATTTTTCGGGATGTGTGTACAAAAGACGTATCCATTTATCTTTCATCATAGGGCTGATCTTTTCAAGGAGAAGAGCCAATTCATTTTCCTCAAATCTATCCAGGCCAAAAGAGGTTATATCCTGTCCGATTATCACCGCCTCTTTGATGTCATACTTTTTGTTAAGTATTTCTATCTCTTTCATGACCGATCCGATCTTTCTGCTTCGCCGCGGCCCCCTGATATCGGGGATAACACAATATGTGCATCTATTGGAACATCCCTCTTGTATTTTTACATAGGCATAGTGAGAAAGGGTCAAAAGCGTTCTATCGTGAGTGTGATCATACAAAAATCCGGGCTTTTCGGAAACTTCTTTCGTTTGTCCTTCACCCGTTAATTTCTTCATAAGTTCCGGAATTTTTACGAAATCTGAAGAACCGAATATGCCGTCTATCTCCCTTATCTCATTGGTAAGGTCTCCGGGATAACGTTGACTTAAACATCCCGAAACTACAAGTCTTTTTATTTGACCCGTTCTCTTAAGTTCCGCAAGACGAAGAATGATGTCTATGGATTCCTTTTTTGCCTCTTCTATAAAACCGCAGGTATTCACAATTGCCGCGTCGGCTTCTTCGGCGGTTTCCACTAAATTAAATCCGCTTTTTTTAAGGAGACCTATCAGGACCTCGCTGTCTAACAGATTACGAGGACATCCTAAGCTTATCAGGTAAATGTTCTTCATGCGATATGGTTTAGTCAATGCGGGCGGCCCATGTTTTTCCGACCTTTACACCTTCAGGGGAGACTTTGATGTTTTTAACAACACCGGAAGCTATTTTTCCCATATCCTTATCATTAACCGTAAAATCGAGCATCTCGGCTTTTCCCGTCCATACATCTATGCGTCCCTCTGACTCCCATGTCTTGGAAGTTCCCTTTTCAAGTATCCCGGAAAACAGAAGTTTTTCTCCCTCCGTAACATGTATCCATGCTTTATCACGGGCCGCCAAGGTCAAAGTAAGAGCCGCTTTAGATGTTGCTATTTTTTCTTCTGTTCCTTTCTCTTTTATTTTTTCTATTTGCGCTTCACTTTTAGCCTTTGTCTCTTGGCCTTCTGCTTCTTGCTTTTTGCTTTTGTCTTTCGGATTATTTTTCTTGTCTTCAGCCCTATCAGACTTTAGACTTTTGACTTTAGACTTTTGACTTTTGACTTTCGCCTCTTCTCTCCCCCCTCTGGATAAGCCCATCAGAATAAATATCAGTATCATCAGTCCCGCAAAGAGCACCAGCCCGGCATTTTTTTTGATATTTTTTTTCACATAGAAAAATATCTCTTCTTCTTTTTTTTCCTTTTCTTCTACGTTCAAAGTAAATTCTTTTGCCGGCACATTCGAAGAAGCCATCTCATATCTTCTTAATATCTCTTCGACATCCATGCCGAGAAAATCGGCATATTTTTTCATGAAGCTTTTGAGATACGGCCTGCCTATCCTATCGAATATCCCCGTTTCAATATCTTTGATGACCCTAAGATGAATACGGCTCTTTGTTCCGGCTTCCGCTAAAGTCATGCCCTCTTTTTCCCGGGCTTCACAAAAAAGCTTTCCTATTTCTTTTGGAGTGCTCATTCTGCTTCTTCTTCCTTTGTTTCTTCGCTATATCCGGATCCCTCAACAAGGATATCTCTCGGTTTAGATCCGTTATAAGGGCCCACCAGACCTTCTTCCTCCATCATGTCTATCATTCTTGCCGCACGGGTATATCCCACCCTGAGCTTCCTCTGGACCATCGAAACAGAAGCCTGCTGGGTCCCTATTACTATATCAACGGCTTGTCTATACAGGTCGTCTTTTTCCTGTTCTACACCTGAAGTTTTATTTTCCTGTTTTTCCGTAATATCCGTAAGATATTGCGGTCCTGATTGTTCTTTTATGAATTTTACGATATTCTTTATCTCGTTATCCTCTACCAGGCTGCATTGTCCGCGTACAAGAGAAGAATTTCCCGGTTCCATCAAAAGCATATCGCCTCGCCCCAAAAGCTTCTCGGCTCCGTTAGCATCCAGAACAGTCCTGGAATCTACTTTTGAAGTTACCTTAAAAGATATTCGGGCCGGAAAGTTGGCCTTAATAACGCCCGTAATAACATTTACCGAAGGTCTTTGTGTAGCAAGTATCATATGAATACCGGCGGCCCTGGAAAGCTGGGCTATTCTCATGATCGCCGTCTCGACATCCTGCTGCCCTACCGTCATTAGATCTGCCAGTTCATCTACTATGACGATTATGTACGGAAGGTTCTCCTCCCCTTCTTTCATTTTCTCTTTATAGAGCCCGATATTCCTTACACCCTTTTCGGCAAATACAAGGTATCGTCTTTCCATCTCTCCGACCACCCAATTCAGAGCTACCGCCGCTTTTTTCGGATTAGTAACTATGGGAGATACCAGATGCGGTATTCCTTCGAACATCATAAGTTCCACCCTTTTAGGATCTATCATAAGGAACCTTACTTCATCGGGAGAAGCATTGAACAATATACTGCTTATTACCGCGTTTATGCATACTGTTTTTCCCGATCCCGTAGCGCCGGCTATAAGAAGATGCGGCATTTTTGCTAAGTCCGTAACTATGGTCTTCCCGGAAATATCCTTTCCTAAAGCCAGCTTTAAAGGAGATTTTTCTTCCTCATATTCCGCCGTTTCCAGAATATCTCTCAAAAGCACTTTTTCGATTTTCGTATTAGGTATCTCTACCCCTATAGTTCCTCTCCCCGGAAGAGGAGCAACTATGCGTATATTAGCGGATTTCATAGAAAGAGAGATATTATCACTTAGTGAAGTTATCTTGTTCACTTTTGTGCCTACCGCGGGTTCCAGCTCATACATAGTTATAACGGGTCCGCGGTTTATTTTTACCACTGACGCCTCCACCCCAAATTCCATAAGGGTGTTCTCAAGCATAGTAGCCTTTTGACGTAATAACTCCTCTTTTTCTTTGGAATCTACTGATGAAGGCTTTGTTAAAAGATCCAGATTCGGGAGTCGGTAGTTTTTCTCCGACCCTTCTCCGTCGGGAAAAACTGAAGTTGAGGCATTGCGAGAGGAATACCTATCTGCCGATCTTTTTGATCTTTCAGGAACAACGATCTTGGGTCCGTTCGTACTCTCAGAAAAAATCTCTTTTTTTTGTGCCGGACCGACCCTTGAGGCAAATGATGTATTACGCACCGCTTCGACCTGTTTTTTTATCTTTTCGATCTTTTTGGCGATATCTTTCTTTGTCTCTCCTAGACCTACTCGGGCGGTTCTACTCTCTTCCCTTTCGGTAAATATATTTTGGGAGACGAACGATCTTATGCGTTCGAACGCGCCTCGGATCGATGCGAAAATCACGGAACACAGCGGCAATATGAGAAATTCTGTAGCAACAAGAACCGAAAGTATTATCATGGCCGCAATAAACACTACCGCTCCTAAACGCCCTAGATATTCCAGCAAAAACCCCGATACAACTGCCCCCATAAGACCCCCTCCGGCAAAGGACAGTTTAGGACTTGCGTCTGCCATCATACTCAAACTCGCGCTTACCGCCGCGCATAGCACTAACGCGCCAAAAAATTTAAAATATAGTTTTCTTTCTTCAGATTGAATAAGTTTAGACACACCCCAGACAAAGATAAGCATGGGTACAACATAGGCCGCGCGTCCTATCAGAAAACGCAATATGCCTCCGATATAGACCCCGACAACCCCGGTAACATTATGGAGATCATGATTAGAACTGGAAGTATAGAAAGCGAGATCGGATTCACTGAAAGTAAAAAGGCTCAAGAACAAAAAGAGACTTCCCGTAAAAAGAATAACCGCTATTATTTCGTTTTTTCTTGTTTGATCCATATTATCTCACAAATAAAAGAACTGTGGTCCCCAGTACAAAACAATATATCCCGAATATATACAGTCTTTTCGCTCGTATCACCAGTTCTAGAACATGCAAACTTGCCAGAGCCACAGCAAAAGCTGTTATGATCCCCGCAAGATAATTCACCGATACGATCGCTTCAATCCCCCCTATATCCGCTGCACCAACGATCTTGTACACAACCGCTCCAAGAACAGCCGGTATTGACAAAAGAAAAGAAAATCTAAAGGCCTCTTCTTTTTCTATTCCGACCGCGATAGCCGTGGATATTGTCGCCCCACTGCGGGAAATTCCCGGAAATAGAGCAATTGCCTGAGCCAGTCCGACAATAAGCGCGTTCCGAGTCCCTATTTTCTTATACTTTTTTTTTTGCATCATCGCCCTTTGCCCAAAAAAAAGCATAAGAGCCGTTACCATCATCATAAGTCCCACTTTTCGCGGGAACATAAAAAATGAAGATATCTTTTCTTCAAAGAACAATGCCATCAAAACCGCGGGAATGGTTCCCAGAAAAAGATAAAGCACTATCTTATAATTCTTATTCCTCAGTATATTTCTTAGATCTTCCCTAAAAAATACTACTACCGCTCCCAATGTCGCTGCGTGTAGACATATATCAAAAAAAATATTGTTCTCTTTAAGTCCAAAAAAATTATGGATTAAAACTAGATGGGCGGAACTGGAAACCGGAAGAAATTCCGTGACTCCCTGAGCAAGTCCGGATATCAAAGCTTCGATCAGTGTCATAGTGTTATTAAGATCCGTTTATGCGCCGGTATGCCCGAATCCGCCGTGCGCTCTTTCAGTCTCTCCGAGAGTTTCTGTTTCCACGAATTCCGCGCGAGTGACCTCTCGTATGACCATTTGCGCTAATCTATGTCCTCGCTCAACCGAGAAATTATGTTTTCCCAGATTAATAATTATCAGATTGATCAATCCTCTGTAATCGCTGTCAATAGTCCCGGGAGCATTGACTAGACTTATGCCGTGCTTTAAGGCCAATCCGCTTCTGGGCCTTATCTCGGCTTCATACCCCTTGGGGATCTCGATGTATATACCGCAGGATATAAGCTTTATCTCTCCCGGAGAGATCATAACTTTCTCGTCTACCGCCGCGTACAAGTCCACTCCGCTTGAGCCGCCGGTAGCATAATCCGGGATAGGCAGATCTTTTGCGTCTTCTTTACGCTTTATTTTTATCTTTACCGTCTTCAACTTTTTTAATACTAAGTTTAACCCGGCCTTGATCGTCTATGCCGATAAGTTTAACCTTAGTCTCTTGTCCTTCTTTAACGACATCAGCCGCGTTTTTTACAAATCCATCCGAAAGTTCGGATACGTGAATAAGTCCTTCCTGTCCGGGTAAATATTCGCAGAATGCTCCGAAGTTCATGATCTTGGTTATACGTCCGTTATAAACTTTGCCGACTTCGGGTTCCTCTGTTATGCTTTTTACCCATTCTACGGCCTTCTCCAAAGATTCTTTATCCGAGGAAGCTATCTGGCAAGAACCGTCATCTTCGATGTTTATGTCTGCCCCGGTCTCGGCTATTATCTTGCGTATCATTTTCCCTCCGGGACCTATAACCGCGCCGATCTTATCGGGTTTTATCATCACTGTCACGATGCGGGGAGCGTTAGGAGCTACTTCGCTTAACGGCTCTGCAATTGTTTTGTTCATATGCTCCAATATTTCCAGTCTGGCTTTTTTAGCCCTTTCAAACGCTTCCTCGAGCATCTTATGGCTTATGCCTTTTATCTTGAGATCCATCTGTACCGCGGTCACTCCGTCCTTGGTACCTGCTACTTTGAAATCCATATCTCCGCAATGATCTTCCGTACCCGCGATATCCGTAAGTATCGCGTACTTGTCTCCCCTAGTTATAAGTCCCATTGCTATCCCGCTTACAGCGGCTGTTATCGGCACTCCGCTTCCCATAAGAGACAATGAACCCGCGCATACTGTTGCCATAGAACTTGATCCGTTAGATTCAAGTATCTCGGACACAACACGTATCGTGTATGGAAAACTTTCTTTTTCAGGCAACACCGCCCTAAGGGCTTTTTCCGCCAAAGCACCGTGCCCGATCTCTCTTCTCCCGGGTCCTCTCATGGGACGTGTCTCGCCGACACTAAAAGGCGGAAAATTGTAATGAAGCATGAACGATTTTACTCCCGGGCCCTTAAGTGTCTCTATTCTCTGCTCATCGGCACTGCTCCCTAGAGTAGTAACAACAAGCGCTTGTGTCTGTCCGCGTGTAAAAAGTCCGCTTCCATGCGCGCAAGGAAGAATATTTATCTCGGAAGACAATTCTCTTATCTCGTCGGGTTTTCTCCCATCGATGCGTTTATTCTCATCTATGATCATATCCCGGACTATTTCTTTTTCTATTTTTTCGAAAGCATCTGATATCTCTTTTCCTATTTTCCCTTCATCGGAAGGGTCTATTTCATTTAGGAGCTGTTCTTTCAGATCTTTAAGACTTTCGGATCTTTCTTTTTTGTCCCGGATCATTAATCTCTTTTTAAGTTCTTTCGCGCCTTTTTCCTTGACCGTTTTGTACACACTTTCATCGGTCTGGGCGAAAGTTATGTCTTCTCTTTTCTCTTTGCCGACCTTTTTCCGAAAAACTTCTTGGATCTTTATTAGCGGTTTAAGGGCTTCGTGCGCCGTCTTTATCGCTTCTATCACAATTTCTTCTTTCACCTTATTAGCGCCGACTTCAAGCATAATAACGCTTTCTTCATTTGCTACCGCAATAACCTCAACATCACTTTCTTCCACTTCAGAAAAGGTAGGATTTACGATAAACTCACCGTTCACCCGGCACACTCGGACCCCGCCTATGGGACCGTTGAAAGGAATATCCGATATAGTAAGAGCGGTCGAAGCGCCTATCATGGCAAGAACATCGGAATCATTTTTCCCGTCAGAAGAAAGTACGGTCGCTATAACCTGAACCTCATTTAACATCCCTTCAGGAAAAAGCGGTCTGATGGGACGATCTATCATGCGGGAAGTAAGTATTTCTTTCTCCGTAGGTCTGCCTTCTCTCTTGAAAAACCCTCCGGGTATTCTTCCTGACGCGAATGTCTTCTCCTGATATTCTACTGTCAAAGGGAAAAATCCCATATTTTCTCTGGCTTCTCGCGAGCATACACAGGTGACCAGCACCATAGTCCCTCCGCATTGAACCGTCACAGATCCACTAGCTTGCTTCGCTATTTTTCCTGTTTCTATTATTATTTCTTCTTTCCCCAACTTAGCTCTTACTTGTTCCATTATTTTCCCTACCCTTTTTTTGTCCTATATGTTGTTTTTGCTTACTTTCTCAAACCTAGTTTGCTAATAACTTCCTTGTACTTATCGTCATCCGATGATTTCAGATAACTTAGGAGTTTTCTTCTCTTATTTACAAGCATTAAAAGACCCCGTCTCGAGTGATGATCCTTTTTGTGCTTTTTAAAATGATCAGTTAAACTAACTATGCGTTCACTCAAAAGGGCTATTTGCACTTCCGGCGAACCCGTATCTGAATCATGTTTTTTGAAATCATTTATGATCTCTTTCTTTTTTTCTTTGATCGTAGACATTTTCTCACCTCCATTCTTCGCTACACATGTATTATAATCGTAATACGTTATTGTTTTTGCTGTAACGGGTTACCATGTTAACATATACCCCTGCTTTTGTAAACTGTTTTAGCCTTCTTTTTCTGTTTCATCCGGAGGGATCCTCTCTTTAAGCCAGGATATGATAAGTCTGGATATATCCTTATCGACAGAAAACCCATCACTTCCATTTTCTTCTGATTTTCCTCCCATGTATTCGCCCGAGGTTCTTATCTCCGCTATCTTAATTTTGTTCTCTTTTTTCTTGCCTAACTCTTCAATAAGCCCCCGCGCCTTATCGTCAAACCTCTTATCATCTCTGCCGTATATGAAAAGAAGCGGTTTATTATAGTTTGAAATGACCTCATAGGGTTTTCTTTTAAGAAAATCACCATATTCCCCCGTAGGAAGTTTTGCGCCTTTGAAAAAGGAATATCCATCCCCAGATGACATTATCCTGTTGCAATATTGAGTAACTATACCTATGACCACTCCGCTAAAAACGCTCTCAAAAGGACCAAGATCGTATAATAACAGCATTTTATCCATATCCTCTTTTGTAGACGATCCGCAAATATCTATTCTTGAATTTCCCGGCGGTATTCCTAAAAGTACACATCCGGAAACTGATGTATTAGCTGAAGACTCTTTCAGAGCTAGATATCCCCCTCCCTTGTATCCCATAAGGCTGATATTGTTCTTCATGACTTTGGAATGTTCTTTGAAATAAGAAACTGCCGCTGTTATGCTTTTTAAGGCCGCTTCATCGTTTATCCCGGATAAGGTCGTCCTCACCGTTCCTTTAGCGGAAAAATCAAAAGCTAGGACAACGAATCCGGCCCTTGCCAATTCTTTACCCATATCATTTATCAGCTTCTCTTCACCTCTTTTGGTAGGAGCATTTGCCGGGACAAGGATCACCCCCGGATATTTTCCCGCATTAGAAGGGGCCCAGATCTTTCCTGAAAGCGCTGTCTCTTCGTTCCCGAAAAACACGTCCTTCTTTTCTATTGAAGATTCCACTCCTGCCGAAGGTAATAGTGATCCCCTGCCTTCTGTTACTTTATTGTCTTCATACAAAAGCTTTTCGCTGATAGGTTTTCTATTTCTTGCCATTTCCTCAAGAATTCGGATCATTCTGTCGACAATAAATCTGATCCGTTTGTACGGATTTTCCAGGTAATTTGTAAGTATTATCTTTGTTTTCCCGCCCTTTAATTCGATCTCCAATATCTCATGTGAATATTTTGACAAAACTATCTCTGCTTGGGGAACTCCGGCCGCCGCAAGTACGAAAACCTCCGCTTCTGTCTTGTGTCCGCCTATAGAAACGTATGTGTCGTGGCTGTCCCTCATCTCCACCTTGGTCCTCATGGGAAGTACCGGCTCTCTAATGGGGACCATGATCTCAAAAAATTGTGATCCTTTTTTCCAAAAATTATATTTGTCAACGATCGACATACATAACATGCTGCTGTAAGGTGAATATACTACCGTTTTATCCCCTACTTCAAACCCTTGAAAAGAAAAAACCCGGGGATGCTCCAAAAACAAAAAATCTATGATCTCTCCTTTTTGAAACAGCCATATTAATCTCTTTCTTCCTTTCACGTCCTTAGATTCTTCCCTGAATTTTTGGAGGGTCATTGTTTTTCTTTTTAAGTACATTTTTTCATCTATGACCGGATATTCAAGAGAAGCGGGATATTCCGCGTGAGACTTGTATATTATTTTGTCTTCCGTAACAAATTTATCTATTTTAACCGTCCCTGCCGGCTTTTCCGATTCATATACATCAAAGATAAATCCTTTGTGTCCGCTGAAATCCACATAAAGGAACGCTGACACAAAAAGGATCGCGATCAGGATAAAAGATAGAGCTAAAATTATAGAAAATTTTTTCATAATACCGACATTCCTGCTATCGAAAAGACGAGTTTTAACTCTCCCCCTGAACCGTCTTTGGCAAATTTGGTCTTAGTTGACATTTTTTCCGTTACTTCACGGGGACAATTCTTATCAAAATGGCAAAAGGTCATATCTTCTCCCGGTAACAATATCTTTTCGGGATACACTCTAACGGAAGGGTTTACGCTAAAACCCAAAAAACCTCCTTCCAAAGGATTGACCAATTCTCTGTAAACAACTACTCCCTCGGGATCCACAAGAGCTATTTCGACGGAGATCGATGTTATCTTTTTCTCCGAGTTATTCTTCAGATTTCCCTCTAAAAGCGGCAGGGCCGGAGCTCCTTCCTTTTCTGCTGATCTAAAACTAACATTCGATAAAAGAACATCATTCTTGAAAAGTTCCGCCGTTAATTTGTATATGGAATTCCGATATTTCGAAGCAAGAGTATCCTGTTTCCACTGAATGTAAATGTGATATCCCGCAAGTGTCACTATAAAAACAACAGAGATTATTACAGATGAGAAGATAACAACGGACATGTGTTTCTTTTTTATGAACACGTTCTATTCACTCCTCTTTTTCATCTGTTTCACGTATAGCGTCCTTACTTCCTTAAAATAATCTCTCATCGCTTCCGAAGCATAATCCGGATACGACCATGACCAAGACCCAAAAGCTCCATCTTTGAAACAAAGTGTTGACTCTGCAAAGATCCCCCTGCCTATATGGATTCGATGAGTATAATCTTTAGTGGTCAAAAGAACCAGCTTTGCTTCTGTTACATATCCGGGGTCTATATTTACCTTTCTTTTCCCGTTTTGGCTAAAAAGATCCTCTATCCGGTTAGTTCTGATCTTAATATCGTAAATGCCTTCTTTTTCCGCTAATTTTTCAAAACAAATAAGTTTTCTTTTGAGATCTTTGCCCATCTCCTTGGAATAATAATCCGTAAGATCGAACGGCAGAACTTTCTCCAAAGCTTCTTTTTTTCCGAAAAGTTTACAAAGCTTTTTCTCGGCTTCTTCGGCGGCCTTTTCATCGTTAAAAATAATACTGGTTACAAGCTTAACCGGCGCCTGAACACAGATCTTCCCCATCTTCCAACTCCCTTTCACCACTACTTGTCATTGCAAGAAGTCGTACTTAACTCTGTCATTGCAAGAAGTCGTACTTAACTCTGTCATTGCAAGAAGTCGTACTTAACTCTGTCATTGCGAGAAGGCCGTAGGCCGACGAAGCAATCTCGTTGACTACCAACAAAGTCTATCTTCTCGCGTGCGCATACATATGTTAAAACTGTATACCTTCATTCACAGCGGTATTTTTTAACGTACTTTTCTAACTTTTTAAGGGGTGTAAAATAAACTCGTCCTGTACCGGGAACGGTACAGGACTCAGACAGTATTTTACACTCTTTCCTTTAAAAAGTTATAAAAATACTAAAATACCGCAACTGTTCATTCAGGCATACAGTTTTAGCTATAACGATATCCCCTCGTACCTTTCTCATAACACATTACACATGACACGTTACACAAGCTCGCCACCATTCACCATTAATTAGCACATTGGTCAATTCTGAACCTTTTAACCTTTGAACTTTTAAACCTTTAAACTGTTCCGCACATCTGTCAACCCCGGACCTTTTAACCTTTAAACTTTTAAACCTTTAAACTGTTCCCTATTCACCCATTATCTGAACTACCAATTCTCGTTCCCTCGGCCTGGTATCAAAATCGCAGAATACTATCTGCTGCCAAGTCCCTAATGTCAATTTTTTATCCACGAAAGGGATTGTTATTGACGGCCCCATCAAAGTTGCTTTAACATGCGACGCTCCGTTGTCATCATGCCAGGTCTTGCTATGCTCGTAAATTTTGTCTTTCGGGGCTATTTTCTCTAAAGCATACTTGACGTCTTTTATCAAATTAGGCTCATATTCTATTGTCGTCAACGACCCTGTCGAGCCGGGATTAAAAACGGTCAGTATGCCGTCTTTTGCTCCGGCTTCTTTCACCATTTTTTGACATCTCGAAGTAATATCCAAAATGTCGACATTGCCTCTTGTGGAGACTGGAAGATATCTTGTTACGATCATTTTTCTGCGGAGATTTACTTTGATCTTGAGTTTATGTATTTGATCAAACGTTCCCTCTCTCTGGGGAGGAGCGTATTAAAAAAGATAGCGACATCATAGTGCTGCACCTTATCGCCTTCTTTGACGGGATGTTCCCGCACGACAACACCATCGACATCCATGGTCACCGCCGGAGAACCTTTTTTTAGACCTGGGAGAGAAAGTACTACCTGAACGCGCGTCATAAGCGGTATTCTTTGCGCCACTTTGCAATATAGCCCCGAAGCGCTCACATCAAGACTTTGCGTTATAGTTTCGCATCCGTCCGCTGATAATTTTATTGATATTCTGTCGTCTTTTATCCTGGGATATCTCCGTCTCTCTTCTGGTCTCACCATAATAAACCTGCCTGTCTTTGTTGTGACATATTCTGACCATTTCTTTCATAAGCTAGCTCGCATAGATTGCATAGCGCAGAGGGCATGGCGCATGGTACTATAGAGCTGGAAATCTTTACCCCGGAGGCCAAGAGAAGGTCCTTCCCCCCATAAGATGCACATGAAGATGAAATACTTCCTGTCCCGCTCCTCTGTTACAATTAATTACCAGGCGGTACCCATCCTTATCTATTCTTTCGATACCCGCAAGATCTTTGGCTTTCGAAACGATCTTTCCTATTAAGCCCATATCCTCTTCTTCAAGTTCGTTCACTGTCCGTATATGTTTTTTTGGGATTAACAAAACATGCATGGGCGCCTGAGGATTCAAGTCATTGAAAGCTATGATATCCCCGTCCTCATATACAATTTCAGCCGGGACATCTTTGTTGGCTATTTTACAAAAAATGCAGCTTTCTTCCATTTTTTACCAGTATAATTTTTCGAATCTCTCAGAATATCTCTTTATCCACTCCTTAGAAGCCTCCTGGAGAGAGATGTCTTTTCCTTCCTGAAGAGACCTTAGTACGCGATATTCCTCTATCAAGTATATCTGTTCTATCAGCTTTACTTTAAATGCTTCAACATATGTTTCGAAAGATACACCAATTTTATAAAGATCTGTGGACAGATCTTTTGATGAATGAACAACCTTACCTTGTATTTTGAAAACCTTATCATATACAGGCATCTGTATTCGGATCACAGAACCCACAGGAACACTCTTTGTGGACATGAACATCAGCCCGCCCTCGCTAATATCCTCAGTTTCACTCTTTTGAAATTCCTTTTGTTCCGATATTTGAAATTCCAAAGGATTCACCAGGAGATGTCTTATAAAACGTCTTTTTTCGTGATGAGACATGTCTTCCTCCGAACGGTTTATTGTGAAAATTAGGATGAAACCAGATCAAAATACATTCTATCTATTTCATCGTTTCAAACTATATTTTACAGGAAATTTCCGGATTTCAGATCCTGTTCCAGTTTTTCGATAGCTTTCTTAAGCTCAGGGAAAAGTTTAACATTTATGTTAACCCCCTTTCCCGTAGGTACTTTTTCCTCTCCCTGAGGAGGTTGTGTCCAAATACGAATATCGATCACATCATTGCCCTGATATTCGGACAAACGCACTTTGACATCCTGATATTTGTTCTTTGCGAATACCGCTACGTCTTTTTCCATCATGTCTCCTTTTTTTACTAACAAGGCTTTCATGGGCCTCTATAATAATAGGTATCATTATTATACCACAATGATAAAAAAATATGCAACCAAATCAATCTATCTTTTTTTTGCTGAATATTTTCACAAAACAAGTTATTGTGAGACTCATTATAAGCCCCCAGGAAACCGTCAAAAATATCCATCCTAAAACCGTCATATGTCCTTACCTTCGTTTTTTGTAACATATTAGCTCGCATAAATTGCATAGAGCAAAGAGCATGGCGCATAGCATTACAGCAATAAGAATCGTTATCTCGAACCCTTACTTTAACACTATGCTCTATGCCCTATGCCCTGTGCGTTTTTTCAGCAAGCTAAACTATTTCTTTTCCCCGAACTTTCCAAGCGTGCTTTACCAGTAATGCCAATATAAGGAAGATCATCCCTAATCCTATACGTGTAGCTAGGACATAAGGACGGTCAATTTCCGAGACATTTTCCATCCGTATTATCGGTAGCCACTCCTGTAAGAACCATGCCGCTAACAATATTATGAGGAAGGTCGGGGTCACGTATTTGATTATATGTTTATAAAACCCGGGGATCTTCATATCTGCCCCGTGATGCACCTCTTCCCAAGCACGGTTGATATTGAAGATCCATCCAAAAAGGATAACTTCGAATGTGGCAAAGAGCACTAAACAAAATGTTCCTCCCCAAAAATCCAGTTCGTCTACCACTCCATACCTGAAAAAAAATATGGCCGCGTTACATAATAGGAACATCGCAGCGCCTAATATCAGCACCGCTTGCCTTTTAGTGACATTGAACTCATCTTCAAGAAAAGCTATCGCGGGCTGAGCCATAGAAACCGATGAAGTAACTCCCGCAAGGAACAAAAGCCCAAACCAAAGGAATCCCATCACCTCCGGAAGAGGCATCTTTCCAAAGATAAGAGGCATTGTTACAAATCCTAAATTGAACGCTCCTGATTCGGCTATACTTCCTATAGCTGCCGGCCCAAAGAAAATAAACGCCGCGGGTATGATTATGCTTGCCCCGAGTATAACTTCGGCCGTTTCGTTCATACTTACCGCGGTAAGTCCCGACAATGCTACGTCATCTCCTTTTTTTAGATAACTGGCATATGTGAGAATAACCCCCATCCCTATGCTAAGAGTGAAAAATATCTGCCCGGTAGCGGCCAGCCAGACTTTAGCATTTTTAAGCTGGGTAAAATCCGGGTTCCATAAATACCCTAGTCCATTTACCACGTTCCAATCCGGATGATCCGCTAAAGGCGCCCCCAACGATAGCACCCTTATCGCTAATATAGCCGCGAATATAAATAATGTCGGAATGGCAAATTTACAAAATCTTTCTATTCCTCCGCGTATCCCATGATTCAGAACAACCATGTTGACAACAAACGTGATAAGAAAAAAAACATATGCTGTGGCGATGCTGGAAAAATATTGATTTTTTTCCAGCCCCTGAAACCCCCTTAAAAAGGCTTGCATAGAAAGCTGGTCTGTAATGCCGCCGTACTTTTGCGCAAGCGAAAAGAAACTGTACGCAAGTGTCCAGGATTCTACATACGTGTAATAAACCATTATTACCAAAGGACCGAAGATACCTACTATCCCGAAATACTTTATGAAGCGGTTCTTTTTCCATAAACTTTGAAAAACTCCCGGAGCGGTCGAATGCCCCAGTCCTCCTCCATAACGTCCTATGGACCATTCTATCCACATAAGAGGTATACCCACCACAAGGAGCGCCACAAAGTAAGGCACCATAAAAGCTCCGCCGCCATTTTTCGCGGCCTGGACCGGGAACCTAAGAAAATTCCCCAGCCCAACTGCCGATCCCGCGACAGCCATTATCATGCCCAGTCGAGAACCCCAACCCTCTCTTTTATTATTAGCCATGTTTTTATAAACGGTCTGACGGTCTAAAGTCTAAGGTCTAAAGTCTAAAGTCTAACTAGTTTAAAATACTACAACTCGCGTCATTGCGAGCGTAGCGAAGCAATCTCTATGATCGTAGAACAGATTGCTTCCCCCCGTCGCTTTGCTCCACAAAGCGGAGCAGCGGGGGTCGCAATGACAATTCGAGACGATTCTCCTTTACACAACCTAACTCTAATCTCGCTTCTATTCTTCCCCTGTTACGCTTTTTCTCAGCTTTTTAACCGCACCCCGTTTCTTCTTCGTATCAAGCATCTTTTCTTTCGCCCTTTTTGACCTTTTTCTCTTTTGCCTTCGTATTTTCTCTATGCTCTTTCTTTTTTCGGAAGCCTTTCCAAGTTTAATTTGTTCTATCTTGTCCGACAGGATCCTTCTGGCCAAGAACCTATTAAGTATCTGGGATCTCTCTCTGCCGCATTTCACTTCTATCCCGCTGGGATTATGTTTAAGGTAAACACAGGTGGACACTTTGTTCACATTCTGGCCGCCGCGTCCGGAAGACCTTATGAAACGCTCCGTAAGATCAGACTCTTTGATACCAAGATGTCTCATCTTTTCTTTAAGAGCTTTTTCTTTGGAGGAGGAAATAGGCATGTTTGGAGACCCAAAAGACAAAATTAAAAATCCAAAATTAAAGATCCAAAATCAAGATCTGCAGGGACTTAAAATCCTTAATCATTTAAAAAAATTTTTATTTTATATCGGAAAAACTTTTAGAAAACGGTCATATTTCAAGAACCGAATCAGAAGTTCCAAAAACATTCCGTTCCGTCTCTTGATTGCGGGGATCGTTTATCCATTCATTATCTACCAGAAATTTATAACGATACCGCCCTTTATCGAGGGTAAAATACGCCGTCCATTCTCCGCTTTCGAGCTTGGAAAGATGTGTCGCCTCTGACTTCTTCCATCCATTAAAATCTCCCAGAACGTATACAGACCCGGCCTTGGGAGCATGAAGAGAGAATTCTCTGACGCTTACTTTTGCATCTCTATTCTCGGAGCTCAACAGTTCACTGGTCAAATTGTAAAAATCCAACGCGGCGGAACTCTTCGGATCTTTTTCAAATATTGTCTTCCCCAAACTTGCGGCTTCCCTTAGACGTACACTAGATCTGATCTTGGATGTCAAAAGATACGACCCCAGCCGTTTCTTCGCATCTGCTTCTAACTGTTTGGCAAAATTTGACCGCTTATCAAAAATATTCATGACAAACAGTATTGACGGATCCCGGCCGGTTTCCTCTTTCAAAAGCCCCATAACTCGATATAGTCCGTTGATCCCGTTAAAAGAGAAATAGCTAAGATCGATCGGAACAAGTATTACATCGGCCGCATACATGGAATTCAAAGTCAGGAACCCGAAACTCGGAGGTGAATCTATAACCACATACTCGTATTTATTAAAATAAGGGTCCGACAATGTGCGGTATAAGATCGCTGCCGCCCCGTTTACTCCGCCTAGATTGATTTCCGCGGCGCTCAGCATCATATTCGCGGGGATAAACGATAGTTTTTCTCTGTTACTCACCAAAAGTTCGTCGAAAGGGACTTCTGTTCTGTCAAAATGTGAACGAAAAATATCATAAGAGGTTTTTCTTTCAGGTAGTTCTCTACCGTATCCTAAGGCGAAAGTCGCGTGTCCTTGAGGATCAAGATCTATGAGCAGTGTTTCTTTTCCCAGCTTAGCCAAAGTAGCTGCCGTGTTAACAGCCAAAGTTGTTTTACCACAACCGCCTTTTTGATTAGCAACAGAAATGATTTTCATAAACACCCCTTTTGTTATTGCGAAGATTATATCATATTATCATGATGCTGCAAATAAAAATAACCATTTTAATGGAGTGCGGATTTCTGTATCCACACTTGCGGTATTATGTTAAAATATGTCCATGAATAAAAGCAGAACCCGCGACAAAATTGATGAAGAGCTTTCTAAAACGTATTTTGGAAATACGTTGCGTACCATCGACCTCAAAGGAGTTTCTCTCTCCGCGCCAAAAAACTCCCAAGCTCCCGCGGAAAAAGATCACAAAAAAAGGTCTTCCAGAAAATTTAGATCTTTTCTCGTAGATGCGGTAGTGGTCATGGGAAGATTGCGGCCTTTTTTCATTACTGTTGCGCTCCTCGCGGGGCTGGTACTTTCTATAATCTGGTTTTTAGCGCATGAGCGCCTGATATTCAGCGTAAACCTCGAGACAACTCCGGTCAACGTCGCGCAGGACGTGCAGAAGGCAGTAGTCCCCGGTATTATGACCACAAGCTTATCCCTCCCCTTTCCGGAGATATCCGGAAAAGAGACCGTCCTTTACGATTTTGAGAACGGTGATGATGGATGGGAAATACCTTTTTGGGCCACTGAAAAACCGGATCATGTGGCGGTATCCTTGGAATCCGTAAGTAACATTTCAAGCTCGGGAAAAAGCAGCGCAAGGATCTATGCCGAATTTATTCCCGGAATATGGTCCGCGGCTCTTATCGAAAACCAGCGTTATTTGGATCTGAGCGAATATAGGACTATATCGGCAAAAATTTATCTTCCACCGGACGCGACAGATCGCCTGCGCGGGGAAATTATTTTGACAACAAGCGATACTTGGAATTTTGTGGAAATGTCTCACACTGTGAAGCTCATCCCCGGAAAATGGACGACAATAACCGCTGATATTTCCGAAGGCAGTATCGATTGGAAAAGAACGAAAATTGATGACGCTTTCAGGAAAGACATCCGCAAGATCGCGTTAAGGATTACCTCTAACGGTATGCCCTACTCAGGATTCGCATATATCGACGAAGTCAAAGTCTCACCGTAAAATTGAAACTTGACCTAGTTACCAGTCACCTAGTCACCAGAATGTAGTGCGGGTTTTAACCCGCAAATCACCAGTCACCTAGTCACATAGTCACCAGTTGAATAAAAAAATGAAGTTAGAAGCGAGATGCGAGAGAGTTCAGAGTTATGAGTGATCGACTGATGCGGGGAATAAGAGTCAGAGGGTCAGAGAGGCAAAGAGTCAGCGGCAAAATATTGACTCTAGAGAGCGAAGCGAACGATGACTCTGTGACTCTCTCTATCCGCTCGCTTCTCGCATCTATAAACTGGTGACTAGGTGACTGGTGACTAGGTGACTTTTTTTACGTTTCCCCTCTACTCTCTATCTTCTCGCATCTATAAACTGGTGACTAGGTGACCTGGTGACTGGTGACTTTTTAAAGACCTTAGACTTTTAAACTGTTACTTATTCACCAAACAGATCTTCGGGAGAGGGCTTCTCTTCATCGGGGTTTTGTTTCCAATCTTCATCTTCAGCTTTTTTAATAAAATATTTACGGTTTTTTATAAAAACGAAATCGCTCCAAACTTTGCCCTCTTCGGCTTGATTTACTTGTATCTCTTTAACGGCATTGGTCTGGGATACCAGCTCATCCGTTTGATAAACTATGGTAGATTCCAGCGTCTTAGGCAAAACCGGAGACTGCTGTTCATATTCTCCGTGATGGCTCAAAATAATATGACCCAAGCGAAGTTTGAGATCTTCCGGAAAATCCTTGATATCCGTCATCTTCTCGCTCAATATCTGATAACCTATAGCTATATGTCCAAGGAGCCCTCCTTCGGACGTATATTCTAATTTCCGAGGATCGATCTCTTTGACTTTTCCTATGTCGTGAACAAATGCTCCGAAAACGGCCACATCTCTGTCCGCGTCGGGATATAACTCGCATATTTTATCCGAAATGTACATAACTTCATACGTGTGTTCCATTAATCCGCCGATATACGCGTTATGCCAGCTTTTCCCCCCTACTCCTTCTTCGAAAGCATGAATAAGATCCTTATCCTCTAGAAATTTTTCCGCAAGAGCAAGTATCCATGGATTTTTTATGGCCTTGAGATAAGTGTTGATATTGTTCAGTATTTTATCCCTGTTTTCCGCGACACGGACCATGTCCTCGTACTTATATGACCGGTCGTCCGCTTTATCGATAGCATCAACTTTAATTTGCTTTTCCTCGCGATATTTGTCTACCGTCCCGCGTACCCTGATAACATCACCGGTCTCCGCTACTTCGTTATATTTATGCGCGTCATCCCACAGGCGCCCTTCTATCTTCCCGGTCTTGTCGGAAAGTCCTATTTCTAAATAAGGTTTGTCGTATTTTGTAAGTTTCAGATTCTTTTTCCTAAGCATGAAAACAGAGTCGATCTGTTCATTAACCTTAATATCCTGAATAAATCTCTTCTCCATAACATCTCCCTCCCGCCTACATTTCAATATCGTACTCACATTACACAAATATAAACTACGTTAGTTGTGTCACCTAGTCACCGGTCACCTAGTCACCAGTAAGATAGATGCGAGAAACTAGAAGATAGACAAAAGACAAAAATGCTGAGCTCTAAACGCTATACCCAGAAAACATGGACTCATAACGACAAACTCAAGAGCTTATATTTTCTAGCTTTATCCCACGGTGACCTGGTGACTGGTGACTAGGTGACCTGCCTGCCCCGGCCATATGCCCCAAAAGAAGGCAGCCGGGGGTGACTTTTTTTCTGCTCTCGCCTCTCGCACTACCCTTCCCAACAAATACTATCGTACTCGCATCTTACGCATTTATCCTTACTGTCTCTTTCTTTCAATTTCTCGAAATCAAGAGATTGTATGTTTTTCCAACAGTTTACTATCAGTTTTTCCAAACTCTCGACCATATCATCCGTAAGTTCTAGGCTTATGTTCTTATATTCCCCTTTTCTGAGGTCGTACTTTTTTACTTCTCGTCCTACCGGTTCTAAAAACTGAAGCACTCCGCTTCTTACCTTCCTGCCGTCTTTATCAACACCCGAACGCTCATACAGCATCTTATAGGCTACGAGCTGACGGTAATAATCATCGCATTCAGAACTCTCTATGTCCCGGCATTCTTCGATCGCCTTCACATGTTTGTCGGGCTTGCCGGTCTTGTAGTCTACTACCCTTATCATGTTCTCCCCGTCTTTTTCTATTTTATCGAAAGTTCCTCTAAAATACGGACCTCCCTTGATGGATATTTCAAGTTTATTTTCCAGCGCTATCGGCATTATCGGATGTATTTTCTCTATATCATACCATTTCTCAAGTGTATTGAGGCGGTCTTTGCACCATATTTTTATTTCGTCACTTACCCCCTGATATTCCAATTCCGTCAGAAAGGTATTTTTAAAGAACGCAAATGACGGAAAACTTTTTTTGTCCATAAATTCCTCATAGACCTCTTCCAGTGCTTCATGAGCGCAATTACCAAAGGTTAGATGCTGGTTTTTCCTGCCCGGCAATCTCAATACATTATCGTACAAAAATTTCCTTTTACAGGATATGTAATTATTGAGACTCGTAGGGTTTATGGTAAGATCAGAGATAATGTCTTTTAGTACACCTTCCATGCCTAGGAATGTATCTTCGGACCTCTTTGTCCTTAAAACTTTTATTAAAAATTTTTCTTCATCTGCCGGCATCCCTTTTTCCACGGGAAGCCCCATTTTTCCCAAAAAGGGACTCGCAATGACTTTTTCTTTGGGTGTGGCCGTATAGAATAAATTCGCTTTTGCTCTGGTTGACGCCACATAAAATAAACGCGTTTCATCATAAAGATCCAGTAACTTAAGTTTATTTTTGTCTTCCGCCTTTTCCTTGATTTTGTAGATCTCCGGAGGAAGAGGAATGGTATCCGCTTTTTTTCTTATCGGCCAGCTTTTACCCTGCAGACAAAACGGAACAAAAACAGTGTAAAACTCAAGCCCCTTGGACTTGTGAGAGGTATAGATCCTTACTCCGTCCTGAGTAAATGTTGCCAGCTCTCCTCTTATAGGCATATTATGCATATCTCGCAGATTAAGTTCTTTAATAAAGTCGTCCAGCCTCAAAGCCGGATCCGCCAGATCCGCTTTCTTAATAGCGGTCACAAAAGATGTAAGCGCCCTGAATTCTCTGACTCTTAGAACTTTGTCATTTTCGTACCGTTTGAGAATGAACCGGTACAAGCCCGTATCTTCGATATACCGCATTACGAGATCATGTACAGGCCTGTTCCCTGCGTCTACGACGAGTCTGGTAATGGCCCATCCGGCTTTATGCAAAGCATGCGGATCTTTGAACTCCAGCTCTTTTTGTATGGAAAGCCCTTCGGATATTTTTTTTGTCGGAAAGACGGCCTCTCCGTTCATATCTTTTTCAAAGATCCCGAACTGTGCCTGAAATTCCTGAAATAGATCTATTGTTTTATTTTTACCTATATTGTCCTTGTGTGCCGTTTTTTTCTTTTTAGCTACAAAGCCCACAAAGTTAATAACGTCCGTATGAGGTATATTGAAGTAATCCGAAACCAATATCCGGTACAATACTATGTCTCTGCTTTGGTCTCTTTCCGAATAAGCCCCGGCCAAGTGAAGTACATCCAACATCTGTTTTACGCGTTTTTCTCCGCGAATATCCTCCTCCCCGTCCGTAGCGTAAGGGATTCCCGCCTTAAGGAACATATCAATGATCTTCAGTATCTGGGCTCTTTTCCTGACAAGTACGGCCATATTGTTAAAAGGGTTCTTTCTTTCTTCTTCGCTGAGAGAATCATCCGCGCGCATCAGCTCCGCTTGACGCTCTACCTCACCCGTCAAAAATAAAAGCTCCTCTTCTTCCGTAGAAAACTCTAAAAACCGCGTTGCTCTATTCTTGTATTTGCGCTTACTTCTAAGCTCTTTTATATCTATACGTTCGTTAGGAGGTAACTGAGATATTATTTTATCCGAAAGCCTTATTATTTCCTCACAGGACCTATAATTGTCTTTAAGGATTATCGTTTTCAAAGAGGGTAGTTTTTTCTCAATATCCCGAAAATTAGAAAGCGTCGCGCCTTGAAACCTAAAAATTGACTGGTCATCGTCCCCTACGCAGCAAAGATTATTCTTTTCCTGCCCAAGGAGATGGAACAACAGTTTAAGCTGAGCGCCGTTTGTATCCTGAAATTCGTCTATCATTATGTATTTGAATTGTTCGGTAAATGCTTTTCTAACAAGAGGGTCCTCCCTCAGCACATCTATAGCGATAAGTATCATATCGTCATAATCTCTGCGTCCCCTCTCATCAAAAAGCACAGAAGAGTCTTCATCTTTAAGTTTTTCGTATGTCTCATATGTTGCGGACAAAGCCTTTAAACGTTCAATGTGTTTATCCTCAAGAATAATTCCATCCGCTTTAATGTTCTTCAGACTATTCTTAAACTCTTCGGGTGCTATACCTTCGTTCTTCAGCTCGCTTATTCTTTTTTCGATCTCCCTGCGGTGTATGTACGGCGCCCCAAACGGTCTTAGCGCTTCTACTCCCTTTATGTTGTCTAAAATATATTCGAAAGCCCTTACTTTTTCTACTTCGTTTATCTCTATTTTATCTTTGACATATTTTATCGCCCCTTCCGACTCCAATACTATTGAATTCGCGAAACTATGAAAGGTTTCCACTACAACATTGTATCCGTCATACCCCAGGATCCCGGCAAGCCTTTCTCGCATATTTCTAGCCGCGGCATTCGTAAATGTAAGTATTAATATGTTCTCGGGAAGGACTTCCGTCTTTTTAAGGATGTTTGCGGCGCGTACCGATAAAAGCTGTGTCTTGCCCGTACCCGGTCCCGCAAGAACAAGAAGAGGACCATCGATCGTATCTACGGCGTCTCTCTGTTCGCTGTTCAGTAAGTTATAATGTTTTTGGAATGTATCGGTCTGCATAACCCTGTCTTATTTCGATATCTGAAAGATAGCGTTCAGCGCAAAAAGATTCGGAAGGATCCTGATCTTGCCTTTTTCATTGAGAAAAACACTCTTCTCTACTTTTATACCTTGTTTTTGGCAGAACCGTTTAAAATCTTTTATGCTCAGGAAATGAAGATTGGGAGTATCATACCAGGAATAAGGCAAAGAAGGAGTTACGGGCACATGTCCTTTGAAAAAGAGCTGAATGCGCGCGTTTAGATAACAAAAGTTGGGGAACCCTATTATAACTTTGGCCCCTATTCTCAGCGCCTCAAGTATAGCCTCTTTGGGTCTATGTATTTGCTGCATTGTCTGATTAAATATCACATAATCAAAAACATCCTCCGGATATTCCTTAAGACCCGAATCGATATCTCCGTGTGACACGCTGAGTCCCTTCTCTACACATTGATAGATGGCTCTTTCGTTTATCTCGACCCCAGTCCCATCCACTTTTTTATTTAAAACAAGATATTCCAAAAGGTCTCCGTCTCCGCAGCCCATATCTATCACCCTTGATCCGGCTTCCACCATTTCACCGATGATCTTATGGTCTAATCTTAATTCTTCTTTTATTTTACCGGTCATATTTCTTTATCCAATTTCTTTTTTGTGCTTGTTAAAAAATGTTTTATCAGTTTGGTTTCTTCTTCAAATTCCAGAAGAAACGCGTCATGTCCGTAATCCGAGCTGATCTCGCAATGAGTAACATCTATACCGTTCATCTTAAGGGCTTTCAGGATCTCCTTCGACTGAAAAGGCGGATATATCCAATCCGAGCTGAACGCAATGATCAAAAACCGGGTCTTAACGCCTTTAAATGCCTGCTGCAGGCTTCCCTTACTCTGCAGATCAAAATAATCCATTGCCTTGGTGATATAAAGGTAAGAATTGGCGTCAAATCGTTTAACAAAACTGTCGCCCCTGTAGCGCAAATATCCCTCTACTTCAAAATCGGCGGAAAACTCATATCCGAGTTTCTCTTTTTTAAGCATACGTCCGAATTTTTGTTCCATAGAACTATTGCTCATGTACGTTATATGTCCTATCATGCGCGCTACCGCAAGTCCGGCCGAAGGATGCTCTTTCTCGTAATAATCCCCTCCATTCCATGCCGGGTCGGACATTATGGCCTGTCTTCCCACTTCATCAAAGGCTATTTGCTGTGCCGAGTGTTTATAGGTCGTCGCGATAGGAATGCAGGAAAAAGTGATCTCGGGGTACAATACCGACCATTGTAGAGCCTGCATACCGCCCATAGATCCGCCGCATACTGAAAGCAGTTTCTTAATGCCTAGCTGCTCGACCAGTTCTTTCTGAGCATTCACCATATCTTTAATTGACACGATCGGAAAACTAAGTCCGTAAGGTTTACCTGTGGAAGGATCTATTGAATTCGGACCGCTGGAACCTTTGCATCCGCCTATTACATTAGAACATATCACAAAATATTTATCGGTATCAAACGCTTTCTCCGGTCCTACCATATCTTCCCACCACCCGGGCTTCTTTTCTCCCGAATGATAGCCGGCAACATGAGCGTCCCCGGAAAGCGCGTGGCAGATGAGGATAGCATTTGAAGCTTCTTTATTTAGCTTTCCGTAAGTCTCATAAGCTATTTTAAGGCCTTTAAGTTTTATTCCGCTTTCCAGGACAAATTCTTTACCGTTAGGCAGATTGTAATATTTTGTTTCTGCCTCGCCTACACTTTTAGTTTTATCTTTTTTAGTCATTATCATCCCTGAGATCTTGTTGGATCGATATTTTCACGCATCCTGAAGTCTTGCCGCCGTCCGAAAGCCCGAGAAAAACTTTTAGTCCAGATACCCCTCGAAAAGCCACGTACTCAAATATCTTTCTCCGGCATCCGGGAGGATCGTAACAATATTCTTTCCTTTATTTTCTTTCCTTTCGGCAATGCGAATACTTGCCGCGACATTAGCTCCTCCGGATATGCCTACTAAAAGTCCTTCCTCTCTGGCAAGTCTGCGCGCGTACTCTCCGGCTTCCTCGTCGGAGATCGTTATTATCTCATCTATTAGCTCTTTTTTCAAGACCTTAGGGATAAAACCCGCGCCTATACCTTGTATCTTATGAGGACCGGGATTTCCCCCGGAAAGAACCGGTGAACCTTCAGGTTCAACGCCCACGATCCTGATCCCGGGATCTTTCTCTTTAAGCATTTCTCCTACACCCGTGATCGTTCCGCCGGTCCCGATTCCCGCTACAAATATGTCCACGGTACCGTCCGTATCATCCCATATCTCCCGCGCGGTGTTTTCTCTGTGAATGGCAGGGTTCGCTTCGTTATTAAATTGCTGGGGCATAAAAGCTTTTTCGGTATTTTTTACCAGTTCTTCGGCTTTTTCTACCGCACCCTTCATTCCTTTCTCTCCGGGAGTAAGAACGATCTCGGCTCCCAATATCCTGAGCAATGCCCTTCTCTCGGAACTCATCGTATCCGGCATCGTGAGTATCAGTTTATACCCCCTTGCTGCGCTTACAAACGCCAGAGCTATACCCGTATTCCCGCTGGTCGGCTCTATTATAACCGTGCCTTTTTTTATTTTTCCTTCTTTTTCGGCCGCGTTCAACATAGCCACTCCTATACGATCTTTAACGCTGGATAAAGGATTAAAGAACTCCGCCTTTACGATAATTTTCCCGGGCAAGTCTGACCCTATCCTGTTAAGCCGTATCAGCGGCGTGTTACCGGTCGTCTTAGTAATATCATCATAAATTTTCATCATCCAACTCCCTTGTTCGGCCGTGTCCCGGGACACCCCCTCCGGGGGCAGGCGGGTCACGGGTCACACCTTAGAAAGCGCTTGCTCCAGATCCTTGATTATATCTTTTATGTCCTCTATCCCAAGGGATAATCTGACGAAATCCTCGGTAACTCCGGCTTCTTCCTGTTCTTCACGTGTAAGCTGCTGATGCGTAGTAGAAGACGGGTGTATCGCCAAACTCTTGGCATCACCGATATTAGCGAGATGACTGAAAAGTTCTAATGAATTTATGAACTTCTTCCCCGCTTCTAAGCCTCCCTTTATTCCGAATCCAAGGATCCCGGAATACCATCCGTTCTTAAAATATTTCTCAGCCAGAGCATACTGCGGATGACTCTTAAGTCCCGGGTAATTTACCCATGTGACTTTATTGTGCTTTTCCAGGAACAGCGCGACTTCTTTAGCGTTCTCACTGTGTCTGGGCATGCGCAGATGAAGCGTTTCCAGTCCCAGAAGAAATAAGAACGCGTTGAAAGGGCTCATGCATCCGCCCATATCTCTTAAGAGGCTTACGCGCGCTCTTATCGCAAACGCGATATTCCCCATCCCGGGAACATTACCGAAACTTTCCATGAACTTTACACCATGATAAGTGGGATCAGGTTCGGTGAACTGCGGAAAATTCCCGTTAGCCCAGTTGAATTTACCCGAATCTACAAGAACTCCTCCGATCGAAGTCCCGGCTCCCCCTATGTATTTGGTCGTAGAATGCACGACTATATCCGCCCCGTAACGTATGGGATTAACTAAAAACGGCGTTCCTACGGTGTTATCTATTACCAAAGGTATCCCGTTCTCATGCGCTATCTTAGCGACTTTCTCTATATCAAGAGTATCGAGCTTCGGATTTCCAAATGTTTCCGCATATACTAATTTAGTTTTTTTTGTTATGGCTTTACGGAAATTTTCAGGATCCGTAGAGTCCACAAATTTAACATTGATGCCGAGTTTACGCAGCGTTGAACTAAAGAGAGTGTATGTTCCTCCGTATAAACTTCCGGAAGAAACGATTTCATCCCCACAGGAAGCAAGGTTCAATACGCTGATAGTGATAGCGGCTTGTCCCGAAGCGGTACCCAAAGCAGCCGCACCTCCCTCCAGCGCGGCAATTCGTTTTTCCAGAACGTCTACAGTGGGGTTCATTATCCGGGAATAAATATTCCCGAATTTTTTCAAAGCAAAAAGATCGGCGGCGTCTTCCGTATCTTTAAAAACGTAAGATGTTGTCTGATATATGGGAACGGCTCTCGCTCCCGTCGTTGCCTCAGGAGTATATCCTCCATGCAGCCCGATCGTTCCCGCATTCCATTTCTGTCCGCTCATTTCTTCCTCCTGTTTAGTTAATAGTTCATAGTTCGTAGTTCATAGTGATTGACCGATCTACTATGTTTTTTCTCCCTTCTACCCTCTCGCCTCTCGCTTCTATCCTACTGGTGACTAGGTGACTGGTGACCTGGTGACTATTTCTTATTCACCGTACTATATGGTATAACTCAAACCCTTTTTGGTCACTTTTTTCTTTATGGAGAACAATATATCTTTAATTTTTATTTTTTTAAATTCTTCAACGATCTTCTTCTCCAGGTCCAGTGTTATGTCCTCAACGATCTCCCCTATGATGTTCTCCTTGACCTCAACATTTATGGGCATAATATCGAATTTTCTTCCCGACATGTACATAACGTCTAAAAGCGTACACTCGGATATATCCGCGATAAGCCAATATCCACCCTGAGGTCCTCTTTTACTCGCTAGTATACCTTTATTTTTTAGTAGTAGGAGCACCTGCTCCAGTATTTTTTCCGAGACCTCCAATCTCTTAGATATCTCTTTTATGGAAAAAGAATCCCTTTTGCTGAACGCAAAAAATAGAACAACTTTCAACACATAGTAACTGGTTTTTCCAACAAGCATAATTCTCCTATTTCTCTGCAGACAATAAGTAGAATATCATCCCGCGCCAAGTTTGTCAAGAAAAAATTTTTGGTTCTCCCCGGGCATGCCCGGGGCACCATTCCTTAACTCGAACCTTATCCTCACTCTCGTCATTGCGAGCGTAGCGAAGCAATCTCTATAATTTAAACCTTGTCCTGAATCCAGACCTGACTACGTAAGCGGTCTGGAT
>JBDRBI010000033.1:0-4514 GCA_043822885.1 Candidatus Omnitrophota bacterium | reverse complement strand
GTCCTGTTATGATCAAAGTAAAAAAGGGCATTCACTCTTGTGGATGTCCTTTTTTTATGGTTATTGAATTTTGTCTATCCGTTTGCTTTATAACTAACAAAATTCAATAGATCTGCGCTGCGGTTTGTATGGGGAAAACTCGCTTATCTCGTTGCTTACCTTTTTCCCCATACAAATCCTCGCTCCGATCTTGCCTCGCTCCGGGACTCTCGGGGCTGTAAGCCCCTCGGGTTCCGTCCCACAATAATCGAAGAGAAAAAGGCATTCACTCTCGTGAATGCTTTTTTCTCTCTTCTTCCTTCTATCTCCTACCCTCTATCAACTGGTGACCTGGTGACTAGGTGACTTGGTGACCAGTTTGATACCCAAATGTTCTACCTTCTACCTTCTTTTCCTGGTGACTGGTGTCTGGTGTCTGGTGACCTAGTGACCTCTTTCGTCTCTCCATCTTCCGTCTTCGCGTTTTCTATTTCTTCTTTTAAAGCGGTGACCTCTTCGGTAAGATTTTTATTGTTCTCTTCGAGGATTCCTATGCGCTCTTCGACTTCCATAAATTTGCGCGCGGCGTATTGTTCTATACTTTCCCTTTGCACTATATCAGCTATACGGGTCATTCTGATATCTTTAGGCGCGATGATCGTAGCGGATCCCACTTTTATGGCTTTCATCCCCGGGGGAAGATCTCCGGCATTACTTTGTTCTTCAGCGATACCGGAGATCCCCATGCAGATGATGCTGATAAGTATCATATAACTTAATATCTTTTTTTTCATCTTCTTTCTTATTTTTATTTCCCGCGCCCGGCTCCGCCCTTACCCGGTCCGCCTTTTGGTCCGGGAGGATTTCCCTTTCCGGGTCCCCCTTTCGGCCCGGGAGGATTTCCTTTCCCGACTCCGCCTCTCGGTCCCGGAGGATTTCCTTTCCCGACTCCGCCTCTCGGTCCTGGAGGATTCGCTTTTCTCATTTCTGGCCCTTTACCCGGTCCGCCCTTTGGCCCGGGAGGGTTACCTTTTCCGGGTCCGCCTTTCGGTCCGGGAGGATTAACCATATCGGGTCTTTTTGGAGGAGGAGGTTTTCTATGGTGAGGTCCTCCCTCTCCTACCTCACTTTGCATCATTTCTCCTTCTCCATATTCTCCGCCTGAGGTCTCTCCATAGTATTCTTCTCCGGATTCTTCTCCGTAATATTCCTCTTCTCCCTGCCCCGGTCCGCCCATTCCGTGAAGTTTTACCTTAAGCTGTTTTATTGCCTCGGCATGTTTTCTTATCTCGGCCTTTATTACTTGCCGGTCTGGATCCTGCGCCTCGGACCCTAGCGGCATTAGTGTCATCAAAAAAGCCGCCATTACCGCTAGCGCGATCACTTTTTTCATCTTTTCCTCCTTTTTTTTCGTGACCTTTACGATACATTCTTTTCTACACAATCTATAAGCTCTTTTATTTTTACCGGTTTGGATAAAAATATCCTTCCTCCTATATCTCCCTCTTGCCCCCTCACCTCTTCTTCCGTGATAGCGGCTGTAAGAAATACCACGGGAATGTTCTTTGTTCTGTAGTTTTCTTTCATTTTTCTCGCCACATCCGGTCCATCCATCCCGGGCATCATAATGTCGAGTAAGATAAGCGCGGGGTCCTCATCTTCCGCTTCCTTTATCCCTATCTCCCCGCTATTACATGTGATCACTTCATATCGACCGGTATCTTCCAATATGTTTTTTATCAGCTCCGCGAACTCTGACTCGTTATCAATGACAAGTATTTTCTTTTTGTAGATCACCGTTTTCACCTTCCCTTATAAAAATAAGCGGATATACTATGTCGCTTATACAGCATGGCGCCCATACCGCTAAAAATAAAAACACAAATATCGCGGCTGCCGCTCCTATCCCCAAAGAACTTCCTTTAGCCATGATGATATGGAATAACGATGCCCACGTGCTTATAAGAACATGTCCCGCATGAGGAATTTTTGTCCTTGGCCAAAAATACGCTATTATTGTGCCGGCAAGAGCTAGCGGAATGATCACCTGCCATTCTTCTATAAACCCGATATGCGGGTGGGCGTTGGGCATGCGTAAAAGTATTTCGCCGAGATATGGTATTACCGAATCGCTTATTGTCGCAATGCCTATGGATCCGGTCAATCCGATGAACAGGATCGCCAACTTGCTGCATTTTTTATTGTCCGTGGCGCATTTATAATTTTTGTACATGGACGCCGTCACCAAAGCGCTTAACAGAACATGCATAGGATGAAAAACATAAAAAAAGTTGTACGCTGTTCTCTCGGGTATGTTCCAAAAAAAGATCATAAGAAGGACCCCTGTCAGCGCCCCGAAAAAAGTAAAAGGAGCGTGATCCTTAAGTTCCTTTAGTATGCGTTTTATTACCATTTATTCCTCATTATTCCCCGTCTTTTTGGTTCAAGGTATCTTTGACAAAATCTATCCATTTCATATCGCCGAATTTCATTCGCTTATAAAGCCAGTATTCCGCCCCCATCAGAAGAAACGTGTTTATTCCCGCTTCCCTAAGCTCGTTGATCATCTCTTTGGTTTTCTCGGGGCTTCCGGAAGGAATTGTCTTTCCTTTTTGTGTTTCGGAGTATTCCGCGTCCCAGGGTTCTGCCTGTAGTTCCGTGACCCAAACTTCTTTCCCGGCTTTTTTTATTTTTCCCGCAAGAGAAGAGAAATATTCTTTTCTTGTCTTTTTGTCCGAGGGAAAATACATATTTATCCCAAAAAGTCTATACCTTTCTGCGGAATATATATTAAGCCCTACGATGTCTCCTATTTCGATACATTTTTCGATCGGGTCTCTCCGGGTAAGAAGCCTGTCAATAAATCTTAAGATCTTGTTCGGATATACTGCCGTGGTTATTATGATGGGCCTTTTCTCTTCGTCACTTTCCTTGACCACATTCACCTCATTTTTTAGAAAATTCTCTCCGATAAACCAGTCTTTATCCCCTGCTTTGTTTAAAGGTTCGTTCTCTATTTCCCAAAAATGTATATCTTTATTGTTCCTGTAATGAGTAACTGTCTTTCTGACGAATTTGAGGGCTCTTTCTCTCAAAAGAGCGTTTTTGGAAACATCACTGCCGGAAGGAAGTTTGATCTTTTCTTTTAACCATTCGGGAATAAAGTATTCCGGCCACCGCGGTCCTTTCATTCCTATAGTCAAAACTACAGGAGTACCCCTGGCCGCTGCTTCTTTTACTTTGAAATTAAGGTCTTTATAATTATACTGATTTTCTTTTTTTTCTATCTCATCCCAGTACGCGCATATCCTAACAATATCAAAATTTTCGCTTAATATTATTCGGTACGCTACTTCCCAGTTAAGACCTAATTTTACACACTCTTTCTGGCTGAATGTAGTCCCGATCTTCAGCGGTTCCGCCTGAAGCGGCTGAGCTCCTAATATGGCTATCAAAGTCAGCAGTACCGCAGAGCTCTTTATCCCTCTCAGCATCCCCGCTTCCCACCTATATTTGTGCCCCATAAGATACTTTCTCCGGGTATCCGTTACATTTCTTTCATGGCGTCGCTTATCATAGGAAGAACAGCTTCGGTCTCTTCTTTCGTAAGTCTTCCTAATTTAGAGAATCTGAATTCTCCCTGTGTATTTTGGCTTTCTCTTGAGAGCTGCAATTTTTTTTGGCCTTCATTGTAACTCCTCACACTTACGGTTATTCTCTCTGTTCCGTTTTCCCAAACTTTTGAGAATAAAGTCGCGTCTAAGCTGCTATCGTAGGGCATTGTTCCTCCTTAGTTAGTTGTTAGTTGATAGTTTTCTGGAGATTGCCGCGCTCACTTTGTTCGCCCGCAATGACGGAACGTACCCCTGTCATTGCGAGAAGGCCACAGGCCGACGAAGCAATCTCTATCTACTTCTCGTTTTCGCTAATAATCTTAAAAGTTCCAGGTATAACCAAACAAGCGTGACCATAAGACCGAAAGCTCCGTACCATTCCATATATCTAGGCGCGCCTCTTTCGGCTCCTTTTTCTATAAAATCAAAATCAAGCACCAAGTTAAGCGCCGCGATGACCACTACGACCAAGCTAAAGCCTATTCCTATGGGCCCGCTTTCATGTATGAGGGGAATTCTTGCTCCGAAGAATCCCATTACCATGGAAACTATGTAGATGAGAACGATCGCGCCGGTAGCGGCAAACACTCCGAGTTTGAAATTTTCCGTGGCTTTTATAAGTCCTGATCTATATGCTATTAAAAGACAGAATAGCGTTCCGAAGGTCAAAAAGACCGCTTGAACCACTATCCCGGGATATTGCGCTTCAAAAAGAGCCGACACCCCTCCCAGAACCGCTCCTTCAAAGAAAGCGTACAAGGGTGCGGTAACATGAGCCCATTCTTTTTTAAAAACAGTAACCATCGCCGTTATAAATCCGAGTATCGCTCCCGGGATTATCAGCCCGCCGCGCGTCAAGGGCTCGGCCCAGACCCATGATGCCACCACAGATGTTATTAAGAGGAGGATGAATGTCTTGTT
>JBDRBI010000032.1:0-10848 GCA_043822885.1 Candidatus Omnitrophota bacterium | reverse complement strand
ACGAGGGAAGAAGAGAGTAAGTAGTCACCAGGTCACCAGGTCACCAGGTCACCCCCCGTTGCCTTCTTTGAGAACATATTGCGGGGGCAGGCAGGGCACCGGTGACTAGGTGACTGGTGACTAGGTGACTAGTTACCGGGCGATCACCCCCTTAGGGGGCAGACGAACAATGATAGCGGTACAAAATATAAAAAAACAATATACCGATCAGCTTCTTTTTCAGGAAGTTACTTTTAATGTCGATCCGGGTGAACGTATAGGACTTCTTGGAAGGAACGGGCACGGCAAGTCGACCCTGCTCAGAATGATCGCGGGGGACGAGCATGAGGACGAAGGGCGTATAATAATACCGAAAAAGTACAGGATAGGGTTCCTGCATCAGCAAATAAATTTCAGTAAAAATGCCGTTTTAGAAGAGGTATGCGGCATGCTTCCGGAAAATAACGATACCGAACATTGGAAAGCGAAGAAGATACTGGCGGGGCTGGGGTTCACGGAAGTATCCATGGCTCAGGATCCGGCCGTTCTTTCGGGCGGATACCAGGTAAGGGTCGAGCTGGCTAAGGTCTTGGTCTCCGAACCTGATATGCTGCTTCTTGATGAGCCTACGAACTTTCTGGACATAGTGTCTATACGCTGGCTGGAAGGGTTCCTTAAAAAATGGAAAGGCGAACTTATAGTAATAAGCCACGACAGGAACTTTATCGACAGCATCACTACGCACATTGTGGGGATACACAGAAAAAGGGTAAGGAAAATATCAGGCGGAACTCAAAAATATTATGATCAGATATCCCGGGAAGAAGCGGTACATGAAAAACAAAGATTGAATGAACAAAAGAAACGAAAACAAATAGAAGAATATATCAACAGTTTCAGAGCTAAAGCCAGACACGCCAAATCCGTACAATCAAGCATTAAGATGATCGATAGGATGGGTACGCTTGATAAACTCGAGAACATAGAGTCGGTTTCTTTTAAATTCAACAGCGCTCCTTTCAGGCCGCCGGTCGTTATGGAAGCCAGGGGGATATCGTTCTCATATGACGGCAAAGAACCGTACCTTATGGACGATCTTAGTTTTACGGTAGAACGCGGAGATAAAATATGTATAGCCGGGCCGAACGGTAAAGGAAAAACGACTTTGGCTAAACTTATCGCGGGGAAGATGGTTCCCGTAAAAGGAGAGATAGTATTTAATCCTCAAGTTGAAATGGCTTATTTTGAACAGGGTAATATAGCAAAACTGGATGATTCCAGAACAGTAGAGGAAGAGATGACATTCGCCGCTCCGGGTATGGACAAAGGATACGCGAGAGATATTTGCGGGGCGATGATGTTTTCGGGTGATAACGCGCTTAAAAAGATATCCGTTCTGTCCGGGGGTGAAAGGAGTAGAGTGCTTTTAGGTAAGACTCTTTTGTCATCCTCTAATCTTTTGATACTTGACGAGCCCACGCATCATCTTGATATGGTTACGTGCGAGGCTCTGTTTGACGCGGTAAACAATTTTGACGGAGCGGCTTTCGTGGTGACTCACGATGAGCATTTTCTTCATAAAGCCGCGACAAAACTTATAATTTTTATGGAAGACCGCGTAGTTGTTTATCCCGGGAAATATTCCGAGTTCCTGGAACAGATCGGCTGGAACAGTGTTACTGAAGAAAAAGACAGCGATACCGAAAAGAACAAAAATCCTTTAAATAAAAAAGAAGGCAGGAAAGCCCGCGCCGAATGGCTGAGTAAAAGAAAAGCAATTCTTACGCCTTTAGAGGAAAAATTGAAAAAGATCGAAAAGGATATAGAAAAAGCCGAAACTGTTCAGAAAAAAATGACAGAGAAAATGATCGAAGCGGCTTCCGCCGGGGGCAGCGGCAATATACAGAAGGCGTCAAAAGATCTTCATGAGACTCAGAAAAATATCGATCTACTTTACTCCGAGCTGGAGAACACGATGAATAAATACGAGGACGCGAAGATGATGTTCAAGCGGGATTATGGGGAATGGTGGATAGAAAATGGACCATAGACCAGTCACTAGGTCACCTAGTCACCTAGTCACCAGAAATAGAAGATAGAGGATAGAAGATAGATGCGAGAGGACGAAGGAAGATGGACGAGGGAAGGGGGATTTTTAATGGGTCCCGGACCAGCATAAGAAAGAAAATAGAACTTTGTGTAATGTGCAATGTGTTATGTGTAAGGGGCTATACTGCTAGCTCAATACATAACACTTTACACATCACACATTACACAGACTTCAGACTTTTAACTGTTCACTGTTCACTGTTCACTACCATGAAACGATTTAAACGGGTTTATATTGAGATCACTAATGTCTGTAACGCGGACTGTAAGTTCTGTCCTAAAACCTCGCGGGTACCGGAGTTTATGGGGCTGGAACTATTTAAAAAGATACTTGATGAAGTAAAGGAGTATTCAGAATATCTTTACTTCCATGTGATGGGGGAACCGCTACTACATCCGGAGATCGGAGCTTTCCTGGATCTTTGCGGTGAAAAAGGATTTAAAGTAAATATCACCACGAACGGTACCCTCATTAATAAAGCAAGGAACACGCTTTTATCTAAACCCGCTATCAGGGCCATAAATTTTTCACTGCATATTTTTGACGAAAACTCTCCCAAAAACGTCATAGACAAGTATCTTGACGAAGTTTTTGGGTTTATGTCCGCCAAGGGAGAAATGCCCGGGTTCATTACCTGTTTCAGACTGTGGAATATGAAAGCGCAAGATAATGCTGATCCCGTTCAAAGCTTTCGCGATACAGGCAGTAATTCATATATTCTGGGAAGACTCGAAAAGTTCTTCAAAGTTCCGCATAAAATAGAAGAGATCCCGTCCGAAGGTAACGGTATTAAGCTAAGGGATAATGTTTATGTAAGCCGGAGTTATTCTTTCGACTGGCCCGATAAAAAAATACCGGATCTTGGGGATGAAGGTTTCTGTTTGGCCCTCAGACAGCAAGCCGCGATCCTTGTGGATGGAACAGTAGTTCCGTGCTGTCTGGACAATGAAGGAACGATAGACCTGGGGAATATAAAGGAAACCGGTTTTAAGAGAATAATGGAAAGCGAAAGAGCCATGAAACTGTACCGCGGGTTTTCGGAAAGAAAAGCAGTAGAACCTCTTTGCCGAAAATGCGGTTACAGAAAAAGGTTTTCATGAGGGGACAGACACTTGTGTCCCTACTTTTTAATCTTCATTTCTTTTGGTCTTCCCATGCTTTTTGGTAGGATGTTTATGTTGAGAAGGTTTTCCAAACTAATAATAAAATCATTTGTTCCGCAAGGTATCCCACTGTGAGTATTTTTTCTTATGTTCTCTATAATAGATTTTTCCGAATGCTGAGATAAGTAATCGTTCCAGTCGTCTATCTGGAGGAATTCTGAAATATTCGCTAAATCCAGGCAGTTATCATCTTTGCCATCAATGTGATATTTAGCGCTTGACCATTTCCAGTCTTCAGGGTTCTCCACTAATCCGGATCTTACGGGATTGTTTTCAATATAACGAATTGCTGCATACAAATGTTTTTCATCCAGTATGCAAGAATAGAATCTACCCTGCCAGAGATGTCCAATGAGTTTATGTTTTGAATGAAAAAAATTTGAATAACGCATATGTGTTAACTTAAAAGTCGTTGAAAGAGAGAATAATTCCGAGGGGATGCAAATAAAGTGAACATGGTTAGGCATCAGACAATAAGAAAGAATCATAAGTTTGTACTGTTTAGCATACTTATCCAACCAATTTAAATAGCACGCGTAGTCAGATTTAGTTGCAAATGTTGTCTGCTTATAATTCCCTCTCTGAGTAACATGATAAGGGTATCCCTTAATAACAATACGTGGTTTTCTTGGCATAGTGTCTTTATTATACATCAAATAATATTTTATTTAAAGCAAATAATGTAGCAATGCAGGGATATTGGATTTCTAATAAGTAGGGACACAAGTGTCTGTCCCCTCTATTGCAATGTAGCGAGCAAAGGGGTATAATTACACCATGTTACCTTTTATTAATCTGCCGGTGAGGATAGTAAGATTGTTCGGTTCCAATGCTTCTACCGGCGAAGTCGCCTCGGGTGTTTGCCTGGGAATGCTTATGGGCTTCATCCCGCTTAACGGGGTCATGGCGCTTCTTCTTTTTGTATGCTTTCTGCTTTTCAAGATAAACAGGCTGGCGGCAATGCTGGTCCTGCCGATCTTCAAACTTCTTTATATACTCGGAGTTTACCGCCTCGCCGACCTTATAGGCGGGATGCTTCTTATTAATATGGATTTTCTTACTCCGTTCTGGAGAATAGTGACTCATCTGCCGGTTGTCGCGTTACTGGATCTGAATAATACCCTGGTCTTAGGAGGGTTAGTTCTGGGCGCTATCCTGTGTTTTCCTTTATATGTCCTATCGAAAAAAGGTATAGTAGTTCTTCGGGAAAAGTACTTTGATAAGATAAAAAACTCCAAATTCGTCCAATGGTTCAAGAAGTTACCCATAATAAGCAAACTACTAGCGGCAATAGGACGGTTAAGGAGCGCTGAGTAAGGATGAAAGTACTGAACACCAAAGGTATCATAATATTTGTTGCAATACTTCTGGCAATACAGCTGGGTGTAGGACTTGTCCTTTCTCCGATAGTGGGTTCGGCGGTGATCAAGAGTCTCAATAAAGCCGCCGGCACCAAGATCACTGTCGGTAAAGTCAGCGTATGGCCTCTGACCTTATCCTGTTCACTTAAAGACCTGAAGGTCTTTGATCCGGATAATGAGAACCAGAGAATGGCATGGGTCAAAAATGCTTCCGTAAAGGTGAGTTTACTGAGATTGTTGTCGAAACAGATCGTTCTCTCTTACATAAGCATATCTAACGCGGAAATAGATCTTAAGGGTGAAGCGGACGGCAGTTTCAATGTGCAGAAACTTGCCCGCGGGAAAGAGGCCTCTGCCGCGAAAAAGACCGGCATGATGGGGCAGCTTAAAGGCAAAAAGGACTGGTTTAGCCGTATTTACGCTATGATAAAAGCTTCCTCGTCAAAGGAAGCCGCAGAGAAAAAGGCGGCCGAACAAAAAGAAGAAAAGAAAGTTAAACGCGAGGTTCAGGCACTCCCAAAGGGGAGAATGGTATTTTTTAAAACGTTAAGCGACGAATATGTCTTTCAAATAAGGAAATTCGCTATAAAAAATTCAAGCCTGAACATCGAGACTGCCGACAAACAAAGCGTCAGCATAGATAAAGCCATGATCCTTATCGGGAATATGGGAATAGATCCCGCTAAAGGAGCCCGTTTTGATACGCTCAGCATACGTGGTAATGTGAGCAAAGGAGGCACGTCTTCCGGAACTTTTAGCCTGGAATACGATCAAAGGCTCGATCATGGCGAGCAAAAGACCGCCGTTGATCTCTCGGCTAAGAACATAGATGTTACCGCTCTCAATTTTATATACAAGGATTCCCTGCCCGTCGATATCACAAAAGGTTTTCTGACCATACGATCAAACACAAAAATAGTTAATGACGGGCTTGATTCAGAGAATTCGGTTATTTTGAAAGATCATAATGTTGTACCCAAAAGCGGTCAGCAGATGACGGTGGGAATGTTCCCGATCGCGACCGTTTGCGATGCCCTTAACAAAGTTAATCCTCTAGACATGAAATTTAAGGTAACCGGGACTCTGGAAGATCCACGGTTCGAAGGATTCCAAGACATACTGCTGAGTATCTTGAAACCTTATCTTACCAGTATGGTAACCGAAGGTCTTGAAAAAAAAGGAAAAGAACTTCTTGGAGGTCTTCTGGGTAAAGGCGCGGGGGCAGACACTTCGTCAGGAGAAGACGCCGGAGCAAAAGCGGTTGATGCACTAAGATCTTTATTCGGCGAAAAGAAATAACGCGGTAATATCCTATTTTCGAAACCACAAAACTGATATTAGTGATTTTAAGCAGGAGGCGGATCTATGGTGATTTTAGTTAAACTTTTCGGTATGTTAGCGGCGGCGGCCGGGATAATCTTTACTTTGAAGCCGGATATTTTAAAACGTTATATTGAATTCTGGAAACGGATAAAAAGACTTCGGATAGGCGGTATCATAAGTATTTTATTCGGCATTATCTTTTTGATGGCCGCTTCACAGTGCAAATGGGTATTATTCATACAGGTATTAGGAATATGGGCCATTATAAAGGGAGTACTTTTACTAACACTCGGCGAAAAGGTAATGAATTCTTATTTTGCTTATTGGGAGAATAAACCGGCTTCGGTTATTCGGTATTTTTCGCTTATCATAATAGCTATTGGTGTTTTGGTTCTTTATGCGGTATAATGACGAACGTAAAGTATTGATGGTATAGTATCCTCCTTCGCCAACATATTTAGATGTTATTCGGCTTCCGCCTTCGCGCAAGGCTACGGCGGACAAGTCGGAGGATTTAATTCGCACTTATAACTTGTGTTCCTTGTAGTTACATGAGTTATAAGCTCAGTAAAGGAGAAAGAAATGAGAAAAGTGATGACGGTGTTAGTGATTATGGTGTTTGTTTTTGCGATGGCATCAATAGCCATGGCCCAGGAGAAAACTTTTACGAAGGCTTCAGGTGACGCGGTTAGAGCCACAGTCAACTATCCGGCCAATGTAGTTAATGAATCGGTGAAAGTTGTCGGGAAGGCTGCATACGGGACCACACAAACCGCCATTAGCCCTTTTACGAAATTCTGGAATTGGGCCACAGGTAAAGGCGAAGGCAAAGAGATCTTAACAGCTCCGATCAATACAGCAGGTAAGACCGTAAAAGATGCCGCGGTTGGCACAGTAACAATGCCTTATGAAGCCGGCAAAAAGACCACAGAGCAGAATTAATTCGCTTTCTTTTTTCGGATATTTCCGGGGAAAACTATGGTTTTTCTGTTAAGGATCTAAGCAACCTGGTTAAAATTAACCAGGTTGCTTAGATAATGAGAGTAAGGCGAGTGTAGCGAACGGTAATTTTCCTTGTCCATGATCCTCGAGAGAGAGTCCGCGTTAATTAACCCTGTTACAATTTATGCAATATCTTGAGACATTGCAGTTAGGATACGCTTTTTGACTTTTCGGTTACGTCAAAACGGATCCCTCTTATGTTCCGCATAAAAGTGTTTTGTAATGGCGGTAATAGTGATATAATTCTATGTATTTTACTTTCCTCGGGCAGTAATACCGCTTGGTAAATATAAAGGAGTTTAAAAATGAAGAAAAAATATCCGCTTAAAAACGTGAAAATACCCGAACTTTATGAAGATATCTTCGACTTTAATAAGATCCCGAAGATAGTCTTAGATAATGAAGTTCCAAAAGTGGCTCTTCCGAAAGATATCTGGATCACATGTACGACTTTTCGTGACGGGCAGCAGGCCCGTCCGCCATACACCGTCGAGCAAATAGTCGACCTATATTCATTTATGCACAAGTTAGGCGGTAAGAACGGTGTGATCAGGCAAAGTGAGTTTTTCTTGTACAGCGATAAGGATAAGAAGGCTGTCGAGGAATGTCTGAAATTAGGATATAAATTTCCCGAAGTTACGGGGTGGATAAGGGCAAAAAAAGAGGATTTCAAACTGGTAAAGCAGATGGGGCTGAAGGAGACGGGTATTTTAACGTCAGCCTCGGACTATCATATTTTTCTTAAGCTCAATAAGACGCGTAAAGAAGCCATGGATTCATATCTCGAGGTTGTTGACGCGGCTTTAGAAGAAGGCGTTTTGCCTCGCTGTCATCTGGAGGATATTACTCGCGCCGATTTTTACGGTTTTGTCATACCGTTCGTGCAAGCCTTGATGAAGCGCGCTAAAGATAGTAAGGTGCCGATCAAGATCAGGGCATGTGATACTATGGGTTTTGGTCTTCCTCAGGCGGAGGTTTCATTGCCCAGGGGCGTTCCTAAAATTATCCGGGGGCTCATAGAAGAAGGCGGAGTGCCTTCTGAGCAGCTTGAATGGCATGGTCATAATGATTTTCATAAAGTGCTTATCAACGCTGAGGCAGCATGGCTCTACGGATGCTGCGCGGCAAACGGCACATTGTTAGGGTATGGAGAACGTACAGGGAATCCTCCTATCGAAGGGCTGATAATGGAATATCTCGGGCTCAAAGGGGATTTTCATGGGGTGGATACCAGGATCATTACCGAAATAGGCAACTACTTCAAAACGGTCATAAAGGCCGATATCCCGGCGAACTATCCGTTTGTCGGCGATGAGTTCAATGTGACAAGGGCAGGTATCCATGCCGATGGCGGTATCAAGAACGAAAGGATATACAATATTTTTGATACAAAGAAACTTTTAAAACGCCCGATCGGGGTAAGTATAACGGATAAGTCCGGTGTGGCAGGGATAACTTATTGGATAAACAGCTTTTTCGAGCTTAAAGGGAACAAAAAAGTGGACAAAAAAAATCCCGAGGTCAAGAAGATATATGACCTGGTTATGGAGGAATATGCCAATCACAGGGTAACAAGTGTTTCTAATCAGGAAATGGTAAAGATGACCCGAAAATATCTACCGAATCTTTTTAGATCAGAGCTCGAGGCACTGAAACTGAAAGCCAGAGAGCTGGCTTATGAACTTATTCGTGACGCGGTTGTTTCTCCCGATGTTGTTGGGATGAATCCTGAAAAACAGGCTAAAGTGTTGAAAAAGGTCATTCACGCGCACCCCTTCATAAAGTTCATATACATAACCGATGAAAAGGGTAACAAAATAACGGAGAACATCACGCAAAGAGTAGATATAGGCGCGTATAAGGACAAATTCGATGAATTCGGCAATTTTTCGGATAGAGCATGGTTTAAAGGGGCAATGAAAAAGAAAGGTGTTTATTTTACCGATCTTTATACTTCTAAATTGACCGGAGTACTGTGTATTACGGTATCGGCCCCCATAAAGAATGCTAAAGGTAAGATTCTGGCTATATTAGGAGCGGACATAAAATTTGACAGCTTGATATGATCAAGGAAAGATCAGAAAGGAAATGGATTCCCGCTTTCGCGGGAATGACAAAGATACTGGATTCCCGTTTTCGCGGGAATGACAGAGATACTGGATTCCCGTTTTCGCGGGAATGACAAAGGCAGGGAAGAGCGTTATGGATAAAAGAGTCACGGTAGTAGGAGCGGGTTTTGTAGGGGCGACTTGCGCCCGGCGTGTTATAGAAAAGAATTTAGCTGATGTTGTTTTGATAGATATTGTTGAAGGCTTGCCTCAGGGTAAAGCGCTGGACCTTATGGAATCCGCACCGATCGAAGGGTTTGACGCGAAAATAACAGGGACGAACAGCTATAAAGATACCGCCGGAAGTGATGTTGTTATTATTACCGCGGGGATACCCAGAAAACCCGGGATGAGCCGGGATGATCTGCAAGCTACGAATGCCGGTATTATTAAAAATATCGTTGAAAATATTAAAAAGCACAGTCCGGCAGCGATACTGATAATCGTTACAAATCCTGTGGATGTTATGTCCTATATCGCGCTTAAAATTTCCGGATTTAAGGCATCCAAAGTGATAGGTATGGCAGGGGTGCTTGATTCGGCCCGTTATAGGTATTTTATCGCCGAAGAACTTTCCGTATCACCCGGATGTATACAGGCTATGGTGCTCGGCGGGCACGGAGATTCTATGGTCCCGCTTCCCGGATATTCAACGGTGAGTGGTATACCCATAACGCAGCTTCTCTCGGAAAAAAAGATCGCTGAAATAAACGAAAGGACAAAAAAAGGGGGGGCGGAGATCGTGGGTCTCCTCAAAACCGGTTCGGCATATTACGCGCCTTCCGCCTCGGCGGTTGAAATGACTAAAAGTATCCTGCTTAATGAAAACAGAATACTGCCGTGCAGCGTATACCTTAACGGCGAGTACGGTCTCAAAGACGTCTATTGCGGTGTACCTGCCAGATTGTCCCGGCAAGGCGTTGAGGAAGTTGTTGAGATCGAATTGACGCAGGATGAGAGGACCTTACTAAAGAGGTCCGCCGATTCTGTTAAAGAGAATATCGCAAAACTTGATCTGTAAACATTTGTGTTTACTTGGCATACAATCTTATATAGCGTTTTGATGTGTTTAGATATAAAATTTGAGAGGATCTAAAACAGGAGGAAATATGAAAAAAGTATTATTGTTCGCGCTTGTTGCTGCAGTTCTTGGTTTAGGTTTGTCAGGGAGGGCTGTGGCGGAACATCCGACAAGTTCCGAACATCCGGCAAAAGTGGAAGAGGCAGCAGCTCCGGTATGCGGTGTATGCGCAGGTGAAGGGTGCGCTGTTTGCGCGGCTGATGGCGCTGAAGAGGTATGCGAAGTGTGTACAGAAGAAATAATGTGTGATGCTTGCGCGGCAAAGAAATTAGAAAAAGAGGCCGCTGCAGAACAAACAGCCAGTACTGAACATCCGACAGAGTAATATCTGTACCGTAATATTTACGTTCGTGTTTTGAAAAATACGAAGGAAATCATCATGTCGAAGAGGATAATAGCTACGGCAGGCATGGTTCTTTGCTTTGTTTTTGCGGGGATCGTGAATGCTATTGTGCCTAACGTAGTAACCGCTGATATCCAAGCCGGGATAGAGCAATATATAGAGGACCAGACCGAGCTCGGCGGAGGATATTTTAAATTTACTTCGGATGATAAAGAATATCTATTCAAACTCGTACGCGTTCATACCGAATATCTGGCAAATCTTGGTTTAGGAAGTCATTTCGCTTGTGTGGATCTGGTCAATACTGACGGAGATGTCTACGATGTAGATTTCTTTCTGGCCGGAGATCCCGGGAACATGACCGTGACCGAAACTATA
>JBDRBI010000031.1:0-4425 GCA_043822885.1 Candidatus Omnitrophota bacterium | reverse complement strand
TCGAGGGAAGCGAAGTCGAGAGAGGGCCGAAGCAATCTCAAAAGAGATTGCTTCACTCACTACGTTCGTTCGCAATGACAGAATGGACAGAGTCGTTCGCAATGACAGAGGAAGCGACCTAATAGATGACATGAAGAACGCGATAGTCTACACAGTTACCCAGGTCACCAAAGAACTGAGAAGTATTCTGGAAGAAGTCTTCGGGAAGGTCTGGGTAGAAGGTGAAGTTTCAAATTTTACGGTATCCTCCGCCGGACACGCGTATTTCAGCTTAAAAGATGAAAACAGTTTATTGAATTGTGTGATGTTCAGAAACAGCGGTTCTAAATTAAAGTTTGATATTACCGACGGAATGCAGGTGATCACGTCCGGCAGGATAAGCATATACGACAAAAGAGGTCAATATCAGCTCTATGTAACCGAAGTAGAGCCGAAAGGTAAAGGGGCTCTTCAGGTAGCGTTTGAACAGCTTAAAGGAAAACTATCCAAAGAAGGGCTTTTTGATGAAGAACATAAGAAGGCTCTTCCTTTCTTTCCCAGGCATGTGGGAGTTGTGACTTCACCTACCGGAGCGGCCATAAAAGATATTCTTAAAGTCGCCCGCAGACGATTCGATAATATAGAGATATCTATCCGTCCGGTCAGAGTACAGGGAGATGAAGCGGCGGGTGAGATAAGAGAAGCGATAAAAGAGCTTAACGAATATAACGATCATATCATACGCGCAAAAGCTCAAGATTTTCCGATAGACGTTATTATAGTAGGGCGGGGAGGAGGAAGCATAGAAGACCTCTGGCCGTTCAATGATGAGGAAGTAGCCAGAGCTATTTATGCCTCTAAAGTACCTATCGTGAGCGCCGTAGGACATGAAATAGATCACACGATCGCGGATTTTGTCGCGGACTTCCGAGCGCCTACGCCGTCAGCCGCCGCGGAGATCGTTTTTCCGCGCAAAGACGAACTCATAGATCGCGTAAAAACTTTGAGAAAAGACCTGTACATGTCTATGAGATCCGGAACCCAAAGACTAAAAGAGACAGTTGACGCTTTATGCGGAAGCTATGTCCTCAAGACCCCCGTGAACGTCATATTGAGAATAAAGCAGGAAGTGGACGATATGGTAAGTTCTATTACGACACATGTAACGCATTTTATGGAGATAAAGAGCAGGGATCTCGGCATATTGGCGGGGAAACTTAATATGCTGAGCCCTTTGGCGGTCCTTGAAAGAGGATATAGTATAACGCTTAAGGACGGAAAAGTTTTGAAAAGAACAAAGACGATAAAAAAAGACGATCTTTTGGAAACGCGGTTCGCTTCGGGAAAGATTTCCAGCAAAGTAGTTGAAGTGAAAAAAGCCTAAAGTCAGAAAAGAAAGACCGCCCGTCATTGCGAGGAGCGAGTGCAACGAGCGACGCGGCAATCTGATTGAATAATACATGGAAGAGATTGCTTCCCCCCGTCGCTTTGCTCCGCAAAGCGGAACAGCGGGGGTCGCAATGACAGAAGCGGGGGCGTAGGACGAAGCTGAACCCTATACCCTAATATAGGAGCAAATATGAAAGACGCAAGTTTTGAAAAAACACTGGAGAAACTTGGGAAAATAGTACAGGAACTGGAAGAAGGCGATTTTTCCCTGGACTCTTCTATGAAAAAATACGAAGAGGGAATAAAACTGGCGCGTATATGCCGTGAAGATCTTGATAAAGCTCAGAAAAAAATAGAAACTCTAATAAAAAAAGATGAAGATATTTTCGAGAAAAAACCTTTTGAGGAAAATAAAGAATAGTGTTTACCGGGAGAGAGAATGGAAAAATTATTAGACAAGATATCGTCTCCGGATAAACTGAAAGAACTTGACGCGGGGCAACTCGATGTTCTGGCTCAGGAAATAAGGGACAGAATAATAGAAGTGACCTCCAAGAAGGGAGGGCATCTCTCCGCGAGTCTGGGCGCTGTTGAACTCGCGATAGCGCTTCATTACTGCCTTAACAGCCCTAAGGACAAGATCGTATGGGATGTAGGGCATCAAAGTTACGCTCATAAACTTCTTACGGGAAGAGCCCGCCAATTCGCTACTTTGCGAGAGATGGGAGGCTTAAGCGGTTTCCCGAACGCTTTTGAGAGCGAACACGATCCTTTTACCTGCGGACACAGCGCGACATCCATATCTTCAGCTTTAGGGCTCGCTTCCGCCAGGGATATCAAGGGAGAGGATCATAAGGTGGTAGCGGTGATAGGCGACGCGTCATTGGCCGCGGGAATGGCCTTTGAGGGACTCAATAATACAGGAGCTAAGCAGACAAATCTGGTCGTTATACTTAATGACAATGAACATTCTATATCCAAACCCGTGGGGGCGATGAGCAAATACCTTAATACGGTCATCAGTAATCCTCTGTATAATAGGGTACGGCAGGAAGCGGAAAAAATGATCAAAAGCATCCCAAAACTCGGCCCCGTCGCGTACAACACGATCAGAAAATTCCAAGAAGGACTTAAGAACCTTCTTGTCCCGGGGATAGTGTTCGAAGAGCTGGGGTTCCGTTATTTCGGGCCGATCGACGGACATGATCTTAAACAACTTATATCGATGCTGAAGAAGGTACTGCCTTTAGAAGAACCTATCTTCATTCATGCCGTTACAAAAAAAGGAAAAGGATATAAATTCGCGGAAGAGGATCCCACAAAATTTCATGGTGTGGAATCTTTCGATATAAGCACCGGTGAGAAAACGTCTGATGAGGAAAAAGAAAAAACGTTTACGGAATATTTTTCAGACAAGATCGTGAAACTTGGGACGGAAAACAAGAATATAGTCGCCGTGACCGCGGCAATGCCCGACGGAACGGGACTCGCGAAATTTGCCCAAAACTTTCCGGACCGGTTCTTTGATGTAGGCATAATGGAACCGCACGCGGTGACTTTCGCCGCGGGTCTCGCGAGAGGGGGACTAAAACCGATCGTCGCTATATATTCGACCTTTCTGCAGCGGTCTTATGATCAGCTGATCCATGACGTCGCGCTCCAGGATCTCGGGATAGTATTTTGTCTTGATAGAGCGGGTCTTGTAGGGAAAGACGGACCCACACATCACGGGGTATTTGATATAGCATACACGAGGAACCTCCCGAACTTTATAGTCATGGCTCCTAAAGACGGAGAAGAATTGAACCATATGCTTGAAATAGCGGTTGAGTCAAAGAAGCCGTGCGTTATAAGATATCCTAAAGGAAAGGCCGATAAACTTGTGGGAGCATCCTCATGCGCGCCATTAGAGATAGGGAGATCAGAACTTTTGCGCAAGGGAAAAGATCTGACGATACTGGCAGTGGGCAGCATGGTGAACACCGCTCTTGTCGTAGGGGACATCCTTTCGAAAAAAGGGATAGAGACAACGATCATCAACGCGCGTTTCATCAAACCTTTGGATGGGGAGATGATAGAAGAGGCCGCTCATAAAACAAAGAAGATCTTCATCCTTGAAGAGGGAATAGCCTCGGGAGGATTCGGCAGTTCTGTTCTGGAATTTTGTGAAAGAGAAAATCTGAATAATGTGAAGATAAGATGTCTGGGGCTTCCGGATGAATTTATAGAACACGGCGACAGAGAAGAGCTCTTAAGAAAATATCATCTGTCCCCGGACGAGATAGCGATGACGATAGTAGCGGAGAGTAAATAAAAAAGGGGAACCCCCCCCTCCTCCGTCATTGCGAGGAGCAAAGCGACGAAACAATCTCTATGAACCATAAACTAAACCATGAAAAAACTAAAAGCTAAAATTGATAAAGAAAAATGTAAGGGATGCGGGCTCTGTGAGAAGGCTTGTCCTGCGGGATGCATGATAACTCCCGGGGATGTTAATAAACGCGGCGCGAAATATGTTGTCATAAAAGACAAAGATAAATGCACGGGATGCGGTATCTGCGCCGTCATATGTCCGGACTGTGCGATCGAAATTAGTGAACAGTAAACAGTGAACAGTGAACAGGTCTAAAGTCTAAAGTCTAAAGTCAGAAGAGAAAGACTGATCGTCATTGCGAGGAGTGAGGACCCCTCCGTCATTGCGAGGAGTGAGGACCCCTCCGTCATTGCGAGGAGTGAGGACCTCTCCGTCATTGCGAGGAGTGAGGACCTCTCCGTCATTGCGAGGAGTGAGGACCTCTCCGTCATTGCGAGGAGTGAGGACCTCTCCGTCATTGCGAGGAGCGGAGCGACGAAGCAATCTTTTTTTGTCATCCCGAGCGAAGCCTGACAAAGGCAGGCATAGTCGAGGGATCTCAATTTTGAATTTTAATTTTTGCTTTCGGATTTTAAATTTTGGATTTATACAATTATGAAAAAAAGATATTTATCCACAGGAAATGAAGCTTGCGCCGAAGGCGCTTTAAGAGCGGGATGCCGTTTTTACGCGGGATATCCCAT
>JBDRBI010000030.1:0-9746 GCA_043822885.1 Candidatus Omnitrophota bacterium | reverse complement strand
GAGCGTAGCGAAGCAATCTCTATAATTTAAACCTTGTCCTGAATCCAGACCTGACTACGTAAGCGGTCTGGATTAAAGAGTTTCAATCGATACTTCGTTACCATAACTACGTGGTATTGTACCCTGTATACGCTATGACTTAATTTCCTTACTTCCATTTAATTAGTGTACCACAGTATCGCTTCGCCCATTCACCCCCGGGCATGCCCGGGGAGCCCTGGGGGCCGTGGGGATTGCTTCGTCGTCGCTTTGCTCCTCCTCGCAATGACAGTCAAAACTTTTGTCTTTTGTCTTTTAAATTTTGGCTTTTAACCCCCTCTATCCGCGCATAACTTATGGCCATTGCCAAAGCATCGGTAACATCAAAGTGTTCCGGGCTGTTTTTAAGCCCCAAAATAGATTTGATCATCTGTTGTATCTGCGTCTTACTGGCTCTTCCGTTACCGGTAACAGATTTCTTTATACGTGTTGACGGATAACTTACCAACCGTACCTTATTTACGCCGCATGCCAAACATATCACACCGCGCGCATGCCCCATAAGAATAGAAGTCGCCGGGTGATTATAATGGGAATACAACTTTTCCAGGACCAAGACCTTGGGCTTATGTTCTTCTATAATCTCGGTCAGACTAGCGTAAATATCTTTAACTCTATCCGAGATCCCGTCTTTGGCGGATGTTTTAATAAGACCGGCTTCTATAAGGGTAATTTTCCCTTTATCATCGGCTTCGATCAACCCGTATCCGGTTCTTATCAAGCCTGGATCGATGCCGAGTATTTTCATAGTTTAGTTGATAGTTCATAGTTCGTAGTTTATAGTGATCGACCGATGCGCAATTTTTTACACTCTGAAATTATAATTAAGTAGCATATCAGTCAATCTTCTATGAACTATCAACTATGAACTGATTATTCGCTTTCTATCTGCTTAAAAACTTCATCAGGGATATCAAAATTAGAATATACATTCTGCACGTCGTCATTGTCTTCCAGATCTTCTACCATAGCCAATATCTTTCTTGCCATATCCACGTCGGATATCTTCACCGAATTTTTGGGAACCATACTCAATTCCCCCGATTCCACTTTTACTTCCTTCTTACTCAACCCTGTTCTCACTTTATCAAAATCCTGAGGAGCGCATATGATCTGAAAAAAATCTTCATCCGAGGTAAGGTCCTCCGCTCCGGCATTAAGCGCCGTATCTAAAAGCTCTTCTTCGGCGGCATCTTGGATCTTTACCAAAAAAACACCTTTTTTCTCGAACTGGAACGCTACTGAGCCCGCGCCGGCCATATTGCCGCCGCGTTTTGAAAATATGCTTCTGACTTCACTGGTGGTCCTGTTCTTGTTATCCGTAAGACCTTCAACTATTACCGCGACACCACCGGGCCCATATCCCTCGAAAGACACGTTTTCATAAGAAACACCTTCAAGTTCTCCCGTTCCTTTTTTTATGCCTCTATCTATATTATCCGAAGGCATATTGGCTTCTTTAGCTTTCTGTACAGCCAGCCTGAGCCTAGGATTAGCGTCAAGATTCCCTCCGCCGTCTCTGGCGGCAACGGTTATCTCTCTTATAAGTTTGGTGAATATTTTTCCGCGCTTGGCGTCCAGCGCCCCTTTTTTATGTTTTATACTGGCCCACTTTGAATGCCCCGACATATTTTTCCTCCCGCTTACATCTGTCATTGCGGGCATAAAGGTCATAGAATGTTGTTGCTGCAATGCCTAAGAGCTGGTTTTTAATACTGTTACGTCATGTTTTAGGGGAGTTTATTAAAAGGGCTCAATAAATAGCCCTTTTTATAAACTCAAGCTCTTTGTTTATAAGCAGTTTTTGTTTTGAGCAACAACACTTTGTGACCATTATGCCCATTGCGAGGGCCGCAGGTCCGAAGCAATCTCTTAAGGGATTGCTTCGTCGCTATGCTCCTCGCAATGACGCACCATTCACCATTCACTGTTCACTGCTCACTGTTTCACTATTCTTCCTTCTTTTCCTTCTTATCTTTCTTGCTCATTTCCACTATTTTCTGCACGATATTACCGGGCACGACATCATAATGTGAAAATGCCATGGTATAAGTAGCTCTCCCCGCGGTAAGTGATTTTAATTCGTTGGAATATTTATATATCTCTTCAAGAGGCATCTGTGCTTTTACCACCTGCATTCCTCCGTCCGAATCCACTCCCTGCACTCTGCCGCGCCGTGAACTTAAAGAACCTGTTATATCTCCCATGTTCTCTTCGGGTACGGTAAGTTCAATAGTCATTATGGGCTCCAAGAGTACCGGCTTAGCCTTTTCGCATGATTCATGGAACGCGTGTGCCGCGGCTATTTGAAAAGCAATATCTTTGGAATCAACGGGGTGGGTCTTACCGTCATATACCGCGACCCTCACATCTATTACCGGATACCCCGCTATAGGACCGGCTTTCAGAGCTTTCATTACACCTTTTTCACAGCTGCCTACCAATTGTTTCGGGATAGCTCCTCCTACCACTTCATCAACAAATTCAAATCCTGTACCTCTTTCCAAAGGTTCTACTCTCATCCACACCTCAGCGAACTGTCCCGCTCCTCCGGATTGTTTCTTGTGACGGTATTTAGAATCACCGTTGCCTGAAATAGTCTCTTTATAAGCCACTTTAGGCGTCCCAACCTCGACTTCCACTCCGTATCTTTCTTTCATTCTGTTAAGCATGGTCTTAAGATGGAGTTCCCCCATACCTGATATCACAAGTTCATGCGTCTCTTCCTCCAATGTCATCTGGAAAGTAGGATCTTCTTCTACCAATTTACCCAGCACCACGGAGATCTTATCTTCATCGGAACGGCTTTTTGGTTTGACAGAAAAACTTATCGCGGCTTCCGGGAAATTTATACCGCTTAGTTTAACGGGCTTTTTATCATCAGAAAGTGTGTCCCCGGTATGAGTGTCTTTAAGCTTTGCTACAGCGGCTATATCCCCGGCAACGACAGCCTCCGCCTGGATCTGATCCTTTCCCCTAAGAAAGAAGATCTGGCTGAATTTTTCAGGATTGCCACTGGTCGTATTTTTAACAGACTGATTATTGACGGCTTTTCCGGATATAACTCGGAATATCGAGATCTGACCCGCATAAAGATCGGAAATCGTCTTAAAGACCTGCGCCGCGAATGGACCGTCTGTTTTCGGTTCTATCTTTATAGGATCCTCTCCCTCAATTGAAGACTGGATCTCAACGGCGGGCCGGTCTTCAGGCGACGGCATATAGTCTTTTATAATAGCCATGATCTCGTCTATACCTATACCTTTTTCCGTAGCAGCCGGTATCACCGGTATGATCTTACCCGACAGAACCCCGGCCCTGAAAGCTTTTTTCATATCTTCCGTTGACAGTTCACCTTCTTCCAGGTATTTTTCCAAAAGCGCATCGTCCGATTCGGCTATACCCTCGGTCAATTCGCCCGCAAGTTTATCCGCCTTTTCTTTGTCGGCGCCTTTCAGTTTATCTATCCCTACTTTTGTCAGAAGATTTGCTATTCCCGAAAATGTAGATCCTTTTCCGTTCGGATAATAAAGCGCGACGCAATTTTTACCTAATCTTTTTTGTATCGCTTCTAAAACCTTTTCAAAATCGGCGTTTTCTTTATCCATCTTGCTGACCACTATCATACCCGGAAGAGACCGCGCTTGGGCTAATTTCCAAAACTTTGTTGTCCCGACCTGTATTCCCCCTACCGAATGCACCATAAGAGCGCAAGCATCCGCGGCTCTGACACCCGAAGTAACTTCTCCGATATAATCAAGGTAACCCGGCGTATCCAGAAGGTTGACTTTTACTCCGTCTTTTTCATACGAAGAAACAGAAAGGTTAATAGAATTTTTTCGTTCCTTTTCGTCATCACTGTAATCGGATACGGTAGTCCCGTCATTGACATTCCCGGGCTTCGAGATCGTTCCTCCCCTAGAAAGCAGATTCTCTACCAAGGTGGTTTTTCCCGCGCCGGAATGGGACAGGAACACAATATTGCGGATATCTTTGGTTGAAATGGACATTTAAACTCCCCCCTTTTTGCATAAGACACAAATATGGCATGAAAGTCACAATATGATTATTATATGTCCCTAGCCCTGTTTGTCAAGGAGTTCTGGATGGAGTGAGTAGGGGCGGGGTTTCCGTACCCTTTATCATTTGGGCGGGACGACCCCGGCCATTCACTGTTCACTGTTTACTGTTCACTGTTCACCGAACAAAAAAAGGGAGCTGAGTTACCTCAGCTCCCTTTTTTTTGTTCACTACCTTACAATTACAGTTTTATTACGTTTATAGCTTCTTCGCCTTTGGGACCCTGCTGAATTTCAAATTCAACTGCCTGGCCTTCATCTAAAGACTTATAGCCGTCTCCCTGAATCGCGCTATGATGTACGAATACATCTTTGCCCTCTTCCGGGGAAATAAACCCATAACCTTTTTGGTTGTTGAACCATTTTACTGTTCCTTTAACCATTTGCATTTCCTCCTTTATTTTACATTTAACAAATACAGCAAATACGGTAGATATAAAAAAAATCCACAAGGTGTATACTTACAAGACCTTGTGGCTCATAATTTCTACTCCCTATTCACTCTAACAACGGCTGAAATTATACCCCATAATTCTGCAATTGTCCACATTTTTTACATTTATTTCACTTTTTTATGGTAAAGCCCATTTTTTCGGTAAATTTGATGATATCGTTCATCATTCGGACCGTTTCTACGGGGTATTCTCCTACCGCGCTTTCAGCGGAAAGCATTACGTAATCAGTGCCATCCAGTATCGCGTTGGCTACATCGCTAACTTCAGCGCGCGTGGGCCGACTATGTTCGGTCATGCTTTCAAGCATCTGGGTCGCGGTAATAACGAACTTCTTTTTATTGTTGCACTTTTTTATTATCATCTTCTGGATCACCGGAACTTGGTATATAGGCAAAGATACCCCCATATCCCCCCGGGCGATCATTATTCCGTCAGAAGCGTCTATTATGCTGTCTATATTCTTTATGCCGTCCTTATTCTCTATTTTAGCTATGATCTTACAATCCATCCTGCCCGCGATAGCTTTTCTTAAAGTGATAATATCTTTTTTGCTTCTGACAAAAGATTGGGCTACAAGATCAACTTTGTTCTTTATGCCGAATTCCAGGTCTTTCTTATCCTTTTCGGTGAGATCTTTAAACCCCAGTTTCAGATCCGGGATATTAACGCCTTTATTTTCCTTCAAAATACCGGGAGTTACGACCTCAGTCTCCAGATAATTTTTGGTACACTTTTTAACTACTATAGCGATATTGCCGTCATCAATGTATATGTTGGCACCCGTTTTAATGTTGCCTAACGGCCCGTCATAATCCAAAGGAATAATGCCTTTATCCAAAAGATCCGTTTTGTTGGTCAATAGGACTCTTTTCTTTTTTTTAAGTTCAAAAGTCTTATTCTTACCCTTAAACTCGCCTATTCTTATACGATATCCCTCCAAGTCCTGCAAGACACGGATATGCCGTCTGTATTTTTTGTTCAGTTCTCTTATGATCCTTATGCGCTTGAGATGTTCCGTGTGACTACCATGTGAAAAGTTGAGCCTTACGACATCCATCCCCTCTCTCATCATCTTACGAAGCACCGTAGGATTTCCGCTTGCGGGACCTATTGTTGCTATTATTTTTGTCTTTACCATTCTTCTCCGGTCATCCTGTTCTTATTCATCATTAGCAATTAGTTCAGACCCTTTTCCCTTACATTCCTGTATCCGAACTTTTAATCTGATCCCTCCCTAACTATGATATCTCTTTAAGAGCCTTTAGGGCACTATCATAATCGGGATGTGAGGTAAGCTCTTTTACGTATTCGACGTATCTCACTACATCGTCCTTATCTATCAGGAAAAGCGCCCTTGAAAGAAGACGCAAGCTTTCTATCAAAACCCCGTATTTTGATCCGAAATCCCCCGTTTTGTGATCGGAAAACGTCTTAACGCCCTTTATGTTGTACGCCTGGCAGAACCTTTTCTGAGCGAAAGGAAGATCCATACTGACGAATATTATCACTACGTCTTTCGATAGGCCCGCCGCTTCGTCATTGAACCGTTTTATCTGAAGATCACATATCGGCGTATCCAGAGATGGAACCGAAGCAATAAGTTTTACTTTTCCCTTAAATGCTTCGGAACCCACCTCTTTAAGCTCCGCGTCCACTACTTTAAAATCCGGAGCTTTCTGCCCGACTTTCACTTCTTCACCGGATAGAACGACCGGATCACCTTTGATCGTTATTTGATATCCCATGATATACTTCTCCTATTTTCTCATACCTTTCATCATATCCGAACCGCCTTTACCGCCTTTAGCCATATCGCATTTTCCTTTTTTGCAAAGTTCTTTAAGCGATTTCTTCTGCTCCGCTGTCAGCACGTTGCCTACATCCGCGTATGCCTTTACCAGATATTTCGCCTTCGCTTTTTTAAGATCGTATTTTTTGTCCACCAGCGCGTTAACAACTTCTACATTTATCGTATCAGCGTACATATCCGCCATGATATCGATCTTAAGTATCTCGATCTCCGCGTCTTTTCTGATGACTTCTTTTTTTACCGCGACCTTGATCTCTTTTACTTTAGCCGCCTGTTCTTCCGAAAGGCCCAGATCTTCCTTGTTCGTAAGTATCATACCGGCTTTACAAACGATCTTTTCATCCAGACTTTTCTCGTGCCCCATTCCTTTACCCTGCTCCGCGTACACTGCCTGAGCTGATAAACATAACCCTAACACCATCACCAAAACCAAGATCTTTTTACCCATATCAACCCTCCTTAGTTAATCCAGTCTCCAATTTCCAATTTAAAACTAAAATTATACTCCCATACCTAAGGTCATAGTGTATACCATAGCACACTTATCTAATAGGCTTCTTTTTTTTCTGCCATCACACTGATCAGATCAATACAAGGAGTATCTAACCCTTGCCCCTCTTTGAACTTATACATCATATCCATATTCTGAGCAATATCTTCCGGAGAAAAAGCTTCCGCGTCAACAACCCCTATTTCCTCATGAACCGCTTTTACCAACGCGACCTTTTCATCCTGGCTATACTTAAGCCAATCATGCCCCGTGGCCGTCAGATCGGCCGCAAAAACCATATTAGCGCAAAACAAAACCACCAACGCCGTCATCACGATCCGCATAGATCCCTCCTTTTCTAAATGAACTTAATTTCTAATTTCCAATTTCAAGTTATAAGTATACCCAATAATTCCAAAAAGAAAAACCAGACTCAAACACAAGTAGGGTCAGTTCATGAATTACCCCTACGATTTGATGTTTATACAAAACGTTTAAAATACCGTATCAGGGGATTTGATCAAATCATTTTCCTGATATGGTTAACCAGATTAGAGAATATGTGCTACGGGGAGATCCCAAAACCATTCCAAGCTATTTCAGTATGTCCATTACCACAGCGGCTATTAAAGCTATTCCTGAAAGAACGAAAATAACAAGAAAGTTTATCCTCTCTTTGCTGGAGACTATCCCGCACAATATCGTCCCCAAGACTTCTCTGTCTTCTCGATCCAGATCCCCGTCTTCTTTTAGTTTCTTTATAAGCCCGTTCTCTATTATGATCTTGGACATTGTACGGCTTATATTAAACTTGTACATAAAGAAAACAAAGAAAAACCCCACTCCTACATACCATGCCGCGTTAGCATACGCGGGGTTTACGTGCATAAAAATAACCACCGCTCTCATCGCGACGGATGCCAGTATCCCTATGAACAGGAAAAACCAAGCCCATCCGGAATCCCGGCAAGTATGTTTCTCATAACATCCTATACATTTGATATCTTTCTGCGACATAGCCCGTATTATACCAGAATATAGCGGCGATGAGTGTATATTTTTGGCCTGAGGATAAAGCGGGGAATCGATAAAGTCCAAAGTCAAAAGTTTAGGTAAAAATAAAAATGCCTAACCTGGTTAAAAAGCTGCCGGGTTAAGATAAACCCAAATCATTTACCCGGCACGATTAACCGAGAAGTTAGAGGCGAGAAGATAGAAGGTAGATCAAATTTGCTCGCCATCTTTTTCCCTCTTCCCTGTCCCGATTGGGATTCTAAACGGTGCAAAGAAGTGTTTTACCGATTGTTTTCTGATTCTACTGATTCTATTTCCCTCCTTATCAAATTATTTTGATAATTTGCGGCCGCTGCAGCGTTTTGAGCGGCTCCCATAAGATCAGCTATGGGTAAGCGAGATTTATTCGCATTTGATGCAGACTCTTCTTGTTTCTTCGTAAATTCATACTCTTTTAATCTTAGATCATGTAATTCTTTTGTTGCCTTTTTTATTCTTCTTTTCCTGAAATATTGTTCCACTTTCCTTTTTATTCCATCAATAAATTTCTCTAAGCTTGATTTTTCTTTGGGTTTAAACACGATATCTTCAGCGGTCTCCTCAACATGCTCCACTTCCTCCACCCTATGAATTACCGTCCCCCCTCCTATCTCGATCTCAACAATATCCACATCCTGAGAAACAACTTTCCCGGTAACACTCCGCCCGTCCTTCAAATGAACAATATCAGCATAAGCACAATAGCAAAAAATAAAGGATGACAACATAACGCCAGCCAAATATATTCTTTTCATAAATACTCCCTTTTATCAAGAGTATACCTGGTAGGCGGGTCATGGGGCAAGGGCGGGTGACCTAGTCACCAGTCACCATGTCACCTAGTCACCCCCCGTTGTTTTCTTCGAAAACACGCAACGGGGGCAGGCAGTATTTAGAAGTTAGAGGTGAGAAGATAGAAGATAGAAAGGTAAAATCGTCATCCCGGACTTGGTCCGGGATCAAATATAAAAATTAGTCACCCTCGGCTGCCTTCTTTTGTACATATGGCCGGGGCAGGCGGTCATACTGTCTGCAAACGCGCGGCCCTGCTTTTGGATAGCTTTATTGGCCTGATCTCAAGAAAATATCCTATACGCAATAATACTTTTGCGATGGTAATTATGGAACTGAAATCACCGTTCTCGATCTTGGATATCTGCTGCTGTGTCACTCCAACTTTCACGGCAAGTTGAGATTGGTTCATATTGTTATCTAGTCTATGTTTAATGATCAATTTCGCGATATTGGCCTTCTCTACCTCCAGCTCATAGAGTTCCTTAAGGTATGGATCTTTGTTCTTCTCCTTAATGTGACTGCCGACTTTAACGATCTTTTTCATTCTACACCTCTATTCGTATGATCTGTCATCCTTTTATATGCTATCTTCAACTCTTTTCTAGATATCTTATTGGATTTTTTATTGTATCCGTGCAAAAAGATTATGGTATTTTTATCCATAAAAAAGTAAAAAAGCCTTATCTCTCCGTCTGCCCCTTTAACCCGCAGTTCATATAACCCTTTGCCGACATGTTTTGTGTGCGGCATTGGCAGTCTGGGTCCAAACTCTTCAAGCAATTCTTTTTTGAATATAAACTTTCTATATGTTTCAACATTAAATCTGTCTACAAAGACTTTTACCGGTACCCTTCCGCTAGGTAAACAGTAATAACATGAGTCATATTTGCTCATTTATCACCTCTTTAAGTATACAACTAAATGGTTGTAAAGTCAAACTTTCCGTTCACAAAGGTCTACCTCCCCCATACTATAGTAGACACAAAAAAGGCGAAAATTATCTCAATTATTTTTGAAAATAGGAG
>JBDRBI010000029.1:0-5639 GCA_043822885.1 Candidatus Omnitrophota bacterium | reverse complement strand
CCGTATTGAAACGCGTTCTCTCCGAATTGGTCGTATTTTTTTCTTTTTTCGGGATTGCCTAATATCTCATACGCGTGAGATATTTCTTTGAACTTGTTTTCCGCTTCTTTATTCCCGGGGTTTTTATCCGGATGATATTTGACGGCAAGTTTTCTGTACGCGCTTTTTATCTCATCCTGCGAAGCCTCTTTCGATACTCCGAGTAACTTATAATAATCTTCTGCCATAGTTTCCTTTATACAAGCCCACGATGTACGTCACCAAGTCACTAGGTCACCAGACACCGGTAAAATAAGGCTTCCTATCAATTAAACTGGTGACAGGTGACTGCCTGCCCCGGCCATAGGTACAAAAAGAAGGCAGCCGGGGGTAACTGGTGACTCTTAATCTCTTATTTTTTGTCGTCCTCCACCGTATAATCCGCGTCCACTACATCCTCGTCGGTCTTTTTTGCGCCCTCGTCCTTCGTCTCTCGTCCTTCATCTTTCGTCTGCTGCTCCTGCTGCGCCTGGGCATCCGCCTGAGCTTGTTTATATATCTCTTCGGATAATTTGTGTGACGCTTTTTGGAGATCTTCCTGAGCTTTTTTGATCGCTTCCAGGTCTTCCCCTTCCAGGGCTTTTTTTGCGTTCTCTTTTGCTTCTTCTATTTTTTTCTTATCATCATCCGAGACTTTGTCACCGTACTCTTTGACAGCCTTCTCGGTGGCATATACCAAAGTATCGAGTTGATTCTTGTTTTCTATGAGCTCTTTCTTCTTTTTATCTTCGGTTTCATGCTCTTGCGCGTCCCTTTTCATCTTCTCGATCTCTTCTTTCGATAATCCGCTTGATGATTCTATGCGTATAGATTGTTCTTTGCCGGTAGCTTTGTCTTTTGCGGATACATGCACAATACCGTTAGCGTCAATATCGAAAGTGACTTCTATCTGCGGAATGCCTCTTTGAGCCGGCGGTATTCCTATAAGATCAAACCGGCCGAGTGTACGGTTTCCCGACGCCATCTCTCTTTCGCCCTGCAGTACATGAATGGACACGGCTGTCTGATTATCCGCGGCTGTTGAGAATATCTGGCTTTTCTTGGTCGGTATGGTCGCGTTGGCTTCAATAAGTTTTGTCATTACTCCGCCCAAAGTCTCTATTCCCAAAGACAGCGGCGTAACATCCAAAAGCACTACGTCCTGAAGCCCTGCGGCTCCGCTTAAAACGCCTCCCTGTATAGCCGCGCCTATTGCTACGACTTCATCCGGATTTACACCTTTATGCGGTTCTTTTCCGAATATTTCTTTAACAATTTCCTGCACCTTTGGCATACGCGTCTGACCTCCGACCAAAATAACTTCGTCGATATCTTTCGCGGCATATCCCGCGGCTTTGATCGCGTTCAAACAAGGCTGTTTTGTCCTTTCTATTAAGTCATCCACCAACTGTTCCATTTTACTTCTGGTAAGCGTCATAGTAAGATGCCTGGGCCCTGATGCGTCGGCTGTTATGAACGGCAAGTTTATCTCGGTCTGCATATTGGACGAAAGTTCACACTTAGCTTTTTCCGCTCCTTCTTTAAGCCTCTGAAGCGCCATCTTATCTTTTCTAAGATCGATGCTATTGGTCTTTTTGAATTCTTCCGCTATCCAGTCTATTATTTTTTGATCGAAATTATCTCCCCCGAGATGCGTATCACCGTTAGTGGACTTTACTTCGAATACCCCTTCCCCAACGTCCAGGATAGAGACATCAAAAGTTCCCCCGCCAAGATCGAAGATAGCGATCTTCTCGTTCTTTTTCTTATCCAGACCATACGCGAGACTTGCGGCTGTGGGTTCATTGATTATTCTCAAAACTTTCAGACCCGCTATTTCGCCCGCGTCTTTCGTAGCTTGCCTCTGTGAATCGTTAAAGTATGCCGGGACGGTAATTACCGCTTCCGTTACCTTCTCTCCCAAATAATCTTCGGCCGTCTGTTTCATTTTTTGGAGTATCATGGCCGAAAGTTCGGGCGGCGTATAATCTTTACCATGCGCGGTAACCATTACGCTGCCCTTACTGTCTTCACCTATTTTGTAAGGAACAAACTTCTCCTCTTCTTTCACTTCCGAATGCTTCCTCCCCATAAACCGTTTTATACTGAATATCGTATTGTCAGGATTAGTAACAGCCTGTCTCTTCGCGGGCTGCCCTACAAGCTTTTCTCCTGACGCTGTGAAAGCTATAACGCTCGGAGTGGTCCTGGCCCCTTCGGCATTCTGTATAACTTTCGGTTCTTTTCCTTCCATGACCGCCACACATGAATTGGTGGTCCCCAGATCGATCCCTATAACTTTTCCCATTTTCGTTCCCTCCTTAATGAGCACATAACTTATACGACCGAAGGAAGTATAAGTTATAAGTGCGAATTAACCCGCCGACCTGTCCGCCGTAGTCTTGTGCGAAGGCGGAAGCCAAATAATACCCAAATAGTTCGGCGAAGGCGGACCTCCTTTAATTCTAAGACCTACTCCTCTAACCCCTCTGGCTCTCTTGTCCCGCCTGTCCCGAGCGAAGTCGAGGGGAGCGAAGTCGAGGGGTTGACTCTCTCTGCCCTCTCTGACTCTTTACCGCTATTCTTCGCGATCTTCACCTGCGCCGGACGTAGCAATCTCCCGTTCAGCGTATATCCCGTCCTAACCTCTTCCATTATGACCCCATCCGGATATTCTTCCGTCTCTACCAACATAACGGCTTCATGCATATTCGGATCGAACTGTTCATTTTCAGTCTTTATCTTTTCCACTCCGCTATCTTCAAGAACTTTATGAAATTCTTTCTGCACAAGTTTTATGCCTTCCATAACCGCGTTCTTGTCGTCCGCTTTTTCCATCGCGGTAAAAGCCATATCAAAATTATCCATTATGGGAAATAATCGCGATATTATTCCTTCATTGGCGAATTTCATATGATCAAATTTCTCTTTTTCGATACGTTTACGCGTGTTTTCATATTCGGCATGAACTTTTAACCACTTGTCATGATATTCGTCACACTTTGCGGCTTTTTCTTTCAGCTTCGCGAACTCTTTTTCCGCGATATCAGGTTCAGCCTCTATCTTTTCGTTTTTCTTTTTGTTCATTTAATCTTTCTCCTTAATTTTTACGAAGTAAAAATTAATCCTGAGGATGCGATGAACAAGAGCATCTGAAGGGTCTACTTATCTATTTCTTCAAGCTTAGCGCTTATGATCTCAGCCAGACTCGTAATTGTCCCCAAAGCGCGTCTATAATCCATCCGCATAGGCCCGATAACTCCCAGCCTTCCGGCGGTCTTTCCGTACAGATCGTACCCGCAAGTTATGATACTGCATTCCTTTAATGCCTCGGTTCCGCTTTCGTCACCTATGTAGACCCTAAGTCCGTTGTCCGGGAGCTCCCCGCGCATAATACGCGCTATATCTTTCGGAGCCGATAACATCTTCATAAGATTTTTTGCGATATTTTGGTCATGAAAAGTAGGTTCGTTGATAACATGGTCTAATCCGTCACAACACATCTCGTTCTCTACGTTGGATTTAAAGATAGCGTCAATGATTCCCATAGCAGATCTTTTAATACCTCTTATTTCTTCCTCGTTTTCCTCTACGAACTCGCCGTCTTTCACAATACTCAACCTGTAAGATATATCAGATAGGTTCGTATGTTCATAGTTCGCGTTTATATAGTTGGCTATTTTCTCAAGATCCGTCTTTTCCAGGTCTTTTTCCAGCTCTACAATGTAGTTTTTTACCGCGTTGGTCATGGTTACCAGTATGGCCAAAACGGTCTCGGCCTTTATCTTTATTAGTTCTATATGTTTCAGATAAAGATCGTTTATACTAGGCCACATCACCACCCCGGCATTCTGCAGCTGACGGCTGATAAGAAAGGAAGTTTTTTCTATTACCTCCTTTAAAGTATTTATATGCCTGTCGTACTCGGCCGCGAGTCTTTGAGCTTCGTTTTTTTCAAACTGTATGTGTATTTTTATCTCTTCCACATATTTCCGATATCCCCTGGATGTGGGAACGCGCCCGGCTGAGGTGTGAGGCTGTTCTATGTACCCGTCCCTTTCAAGCTCCGCCATGATATTACGCACAGTAGCGCTCGATACTCTGCCTTCTATATCCTGTGAAACGGTCTTAGAACTCACCGGAGTCGAAGTATGCACATATGAGCAGACTATATGCTCAAGAACATTTTTTTTTCTGTCTTCCTTGTTTTTAATATCCATATTTAGCACTCTTTCTCGTAGAGTGCTAAATTATAACATTCTACCCAAATATGTCAAGAATTTTATGTAAGTAAAGAAGAAGACACAGGCTTCATCCATAGTGTCATTTTTTAACGCTTTTTTCTAACTATTTTAAGGGGCGTACCCTGTACCAGGAACGGTACAGGGCTCAAACAGCATTTTACGCTCGTTCCCTTAAAAAGTTATAAAAAAGCTAAAATGCCACAAATATTCCTTCAGCCCGTGTCTTCTTCTTTTGGCAACTCTTAAAATTCTCAACCCCCGATCTACCCACGACGGGAATAAAATTGTCATTGCGCCTGTCCGCCATAGCCAAATAATCTACGAATAGGCTGGCGAAGGCGGGAACCCCGTTAGGGGTGAAGCAATCTCTATCTTCTATCCTCTATCTTCTACCTTCTATTACTGGTGACTGATGACCTGGTGACTGCCTGCCCCGGCCATATGTCCCAAAAGAAGGCAGCCGGGGGTGACTACTCTATGTCTCCGTTTACCAGTTCAGGCTTATGATTTCTTCACTTGTTTCAAAATGGCGTTTTTGATCTTTTGGGGGAGGGTTGCTTTGATAAATAATCCCGTTTCACGGTATTCTTCGACCCTTACGGTACCGTGTTCCCTGATGACACTTGCTAAAGAATAGTACTTGGGAGGCAGGAGGATCTCTATATCTTCGTCGTCTATTCTCATAACCCGGACCATTTCGTTCTTAAGTTCTTCAAGTCCTTCATTTTTAAGGGCCGATATGGCGTAAGCGTCATCAAACTTTCTCTTTATGCGTTCTACCGCGCCTTTATCGTCTATCTTATCTATCTTGTTCAGCACCGTGATACACGGCTTGTCTTTCACTCCCAGTTCTTCCAGCACAGTCAGAACGGACGACCTTTGGGCTTCGGCGCACTCCGAACTTATATCTACCACATCCACTAAAATATCGGCATTTGTAACTTCTTCCAACGTCGCCATAAAGCTCTCTACCAGGTGATGCGGCAGATCGTTCAGAAAACCTACGGTATCGGATATGACCGCGCTATGATTCCCGGGAAGAAAGATCTTGCGTATGGTAGGATCCAATGTATTAAAAAGCTGATCCTTTGTATTAACATCCGCCTGCGTTAGCGCGTTAAATAACGTGGATTTACCGGAATTGGTATAGCCGACGATAGCTATGGAAAAGGAAGCGAATTTCTTTCTTTGAAGACGCGCCAGTTCCCTGTGTTTTTTTATTTCTTTCAGCATCGCTTTAAGTTTTGAGATGCGTTCCCTGACATTTCTTCTGTCAACTTCTAACTGCTGTTCTCCCGGCCCTTTTGCCCCGATACCGCCGCTTTGTCTTCCCAGATGCAGCCACATCTTGCTTAATCTCGGAAGTAAATATGTCAA